>DASQDS010000060.1:0-7410 GCA_035634075.1 Pilimelia sp.
CCGGCGCCTCGGCGTCGGGGCCCAGCACCACCGGCTCGACTGGGGACGGCTCGACCGGGGACGGCTCGGCCGGGTGCCGGCTCAGTCGTCCGCGCCGAGGTCGTCGGCCTTGCACGGGTCCGCCTTGATCGGGTCGTTGTCGTCGGCCTGCCCCTTGCGGAGGCCGACGCTGAACTGCTGCATCATGTCGTGGTCCTCGTGCGGCAGGTTGTGGCAGTGCACCATGTACTTGCCGCGGTGGTGCTCGAAGCGCATGAGCAGCCGCACCGTCTCGTTCTCGCCGACGTACACGACGTCCTTCGGGCCCTTCTCGTACGCGAAGGGCGCCTTGCCGTTGCGGCCGATGATCTGGAAGTCCACGAGGTGGATGTGCATGGGGTGGAACCAGCCGCCCGACCGGTTCTCCACCTCCCAGATCTCCACGTCGTTGAGGTCGGGGTCCGCGAGCGTGTACTCGTAGCCGCTGTCCACCACGTCGTGCCAGGTCTTGCCGTTGATCTGCCACATCCCGTTGCCGCGCTCGACCCGCAGCCGCCGGGTCCGCTTCGCCTGGGTCGCCCTGAGGTCCATCACTGAGCTGCGCACCAGCGTGGAGGGGATCTTGTTGTTGTACGTGTCGAACGGCCCGTCGACCACGTCGAAGGCCATGATCTTGTCAGTGTGGTCGTAGTCGCGGTTGTTCTTGTTGCTGAGGTTGCGCAGCTCGATCCGCTGACCCGGCTTGTACTTCCGGAAGTCGATGAGCACCTCGTAGCGCTCGGCACCGCCGTGCCGCCAGCTGCCCACCTGCTGCGCGACCGGCATCAGGCCGCCGTCGGTGGCCACCATCGTCACCGGGTCACCGGTGCTCAGCGTCGGCCGGTACGACCGGGCGACCGAGGCGTTGAGGATCCGGAACCGGTACACCCGCCGCTTGACCTTCATCACCGGCCACGGCCGGCCGTTGACGAGGATCACGTCGCCCCACAGGCCGGAGTGCGAGTTGTCCTCGTACGCCAGGCTGCCGTTCTCGGCGAACATCGCGTCGGTGATGGTGATCGGGACGTCGAACTCGCCCTGCGGCAGCAGCGCCCGCTCGGCGGGGTCGTGCAGGTGGTACTGCGCGGCCAGGCCCGAGTAGGCGTTCTCGGCGGTGTAGTGCACCCCGTGGTCGTGGTACCAGAGCGTGCGGGCCGGCTGGAAGTTCGGGTACCGGTAGTCCTTGTAGAAGCCGGGCGGGGTCACGTCACTGGCGTAGCCGTCGTACTGCGGCAGCGAGGCCGACCCGTGCAGGTGCGTGGAGGTGTGGAAGGGGTGCCCCAGCGTGGGGTGCTTCGCCGGCAGCTGGTTGCGGACCCGCACGACGGCCCGGGTGCCCTGGTCCAGGTCGATGGTGGGGCCGGGGAACGTGCCGTTGTACCCGTACACCGGGGTGCTGAGCCCGGGGATGATGTTGGCCGTCCCCATCCGCTCCACGACGGTGTAGTGGTTGACCGGCGTCCCGTCGGGGTCGACGCTCTGGTACCTGGGCGCGAGCACGGGCGGGCGCTGGAAGGCCGCCGCGTACGGCCGGGGCATCCGCTCCTTCTTCAGCCGGCTGGCCGACTTGGCCTCCGCCGAGCCGCCCAGCGACCCACCCAGCGGCACGGCGGCGGCACCCGCCACGCCGAGCGCCCCGAGCGCCCCCAGTTGGATGAGGCCGCGTCGGGACATCTGCCCGCGGTCCTGTCCTGCTTCAGTCATGGTTCCGATCCCCTCTTACGGTGCATGTCTGCGGCGCCGGGCGCCGTTCGCTCAGGTCTTGGTGGCGGCGTCGGTGCGCCGCCGCGGCAGGGCCACGGGGTGTACGGGTGCCACCGCGGGGCGAGGCGGCAGCTGCTCTCGGGCCCGGGTCAGCGGCCCGGGCGGTCCCCCCACGCGGGCGGCGCGGTCAGCAGCCAGCCCGCCACCACCACGACGGGCCGCACGGCAGCGCGCCCGCCGGCACGTGACCGGCAGCCGGTTGTTCCCCCCACTCGCGAACACCCCCCTGTCCACCCCTCGCGGACTGCCAAAGGGTCGCAGCGGGCACTGAGCGGCCCCGGTGGCGCGGCTGAGCCTGGGCTGAGGCGCCGCTGAGGCGCCGCTGAGGCGCCGCGCGGAAGCACGCACGCGCGTTCTTGACACGGGCCGTTCGGCCCGCCGGGCGGGGACACCGGCGCTACCGCACCGGCGGCCCGGACTTCTACGGTCAGGCCCTACCCCGCCGATGTCTCAACATGGAGGACCGCGCAGGGGCGGCTCCGCGGTCGGCTCGGCGACGGGAGGTGGGCAGTGCAGGTCCAGGTGCTCGGCCGGTTGACGGCCGCCGACGACGCCGGCAAACCGCTGCCGGTCGAGGACCTGCCCCGGCGGGCCCGCCAGGTGCTGGGCGTGCTGGCCGCCAGGTACGACCGGGTGCAGTCCAAAGACGCGCTCGCCGACGCGGTGTGGGGCGAGGACCTGCCCGGCAACCACGTGGCGGCTCTGGAGCACTACGTCTCGGTCATCCGCCGCACCCTGCACCCAGGTCGGCCCACGTCCGAGTCGTTCATCGTCACCCGCTCCGGCGGCTACCTGTTCACCACCTCGCGCGCCTCGCTGGACCTGGCCGAGCTGCGGGCGCTGGCGCGGCTGGCGGACAGCCACGCGCCGCGGTCGCCGGAGCGGCTCCGCCTGCGCCAGCGCGTCCTCGACCTGGCCGTCGACCTGCCCTTCGGCGAGGAGGAGTACGCCGACTGGGCCGACGCCCCGCGCGCCGAGGTGCGGGGGGCCGTGCTGGCGGCGCTGCTGGAACTCGCCGAGGCGGCCCGGGACACCGATCCGGAGCGTGCGCTGCGGCTGGCCCGCGAAGCCATCGAGCTGGACGCGTACGTGGAGCAGCCGTACCGGATCGCGATGCGCGCGGCCGCGGTGCTGGGCCGCGCCGACGACGCCCTGCGCTGGTACGACCGCTGCCGCCGGGTGCTCGACGAGGAACTGGGCATCCAGCCGTCGCCGGAGACCAGCCAGCTGCGGCGGGAGATCCTGGCGGCCCGGCAGGCCCCGGCCACGGCCGCACCGGCCGACCCGGTGGCGCCGACCGACGCCGGCCGGCGCACCGCCCTCGGCTCGGCGGTCCAAGCCGCACCGGCACCGCCGGTCGGCACTCGTGCCCGCACCCCTGTCGGCGTGCCGGATGGGCCGTCGCCCCGCTTCCTGGGCCGCGACCAGGAAATCGACCTCATTCTCGCCGCGCAGCCCGTGCCGGTGGTCCACGTCGTCGGCCCGATCGGCGCCGGCAAGACCGAGCTCGTCGCCGAGCTGGCCCGCCGGGCGCCCGGCCGGGTGGGCGTGGGCCGCGGGCCCGGCTCCGCCGGCGCGCTGCGACTGGCGTGGCTGCGCTCGGCGCTCGGCCAGCTCGGGGCGCCGGAGGCGGTGCTGGTCGCGGTGGACGAGGCGATGGCCGACCGCCGGGCCCTGTCGCTGGAGGAACTGGGCCAGGTGGCCACGGTGCTCGACCGGCGGGTGCCCGTCGTGCTGGCCGTTGACGACGCCGAGGACCTGGACGCCGACAGCGTCACGGAGCTGGCCTGGCTCGGGCAGCGCTGCCCGATGCTGTGCGTCACGCTCACCTACCGTTACCCCTCCCAGCTGACCGGGCGCCCGGTGGCCGCCCTGGGCGCAGCCGTCGTGCTGCGGCTCGCGCCGCTGGCCGAGGAGGAGCTGGAGCCCGCCGCCGAGGCGGACCTGGTGGAGCGCACCGGCGGCATCCCCGCGCTGGTGGCGGCCGTGCACCGGCCGCCGAGCGTGGCGGCGTCCGTCGCCATGCACATCGCCCGCGTCCGCACCCGGTGGATGCCGGAGGCGGGCTGGGAGATCCTGCGGCTGTGCGCGACGCTCGGCTCGCTGCGCGTCGGTGAACTGGCCGCCCTCACCGGGCTGCCGCTGGCCGAGGTGCTCGCCCGCGTCGACCAGTTGGTGCACGCACACCTGGTGGCCGAGGGTCCCGGTGGGCACGTCCGGCACCGCAGCGGCCTGATCCGCGACGCGGTAGCCGAGCAGGTGTCCACCGCCCACGGCATGCACCTGCGGGAGCGGCTGGCCGCGATCGGCGCCTGACCCGCACGGTGCCCGACCGCGCAGACGCCGGATCCCCTGCCGTGCACCCGGCAGGGGATCCGGTCCTACACCGCCGCTGTCGCGGCCCGCTGTCGCGGCTCCGGTCAGTTCGTCACGGTGATCGGCGCGCCCAGGACGCGGCCGCCGGTGCTGGTGACGATGCTGATCGTGCGGGTCGTACCGGGCGCCGGCGTCGTCGCCCGGAGCGCGAACGCCCCGGCCGCGTCCACCGTCGTGGTCCCGATCACCCGGCCGGTCAGCGCGCTGCCCAGCACCACGGTGACCCGCTGGCCGGCGAGCAGGCTCGACGTGCCGGTGATCCGCCACTCACCCCGGTTGCGGTACCGCCCGGTGACCTGCGAGATCGTCTCCGCCTGCGGCCGGACGACCACCCGGTCGGTGGCGACACCGCCCGGCCCGGTGACGGTCACGTCGAACACCAGCTGCGCGTTGTTGTACACGAAGCCGGCGTTGGGACCGGGCGCTGCCGGCAGGGCGTGCACCGGGTAGGTGAACGTCGGCTTCGCCGCCGCCCGGTTGGACAGCGTCGCCGCCGGGCCGGACACCTGGGTCCAGGCGTACGTCTCGGCACCGACCGTGCTGCTGGCGTCCAGCGCGACGGAGCGGCCACGGATGACCGTCTGGTCAGGTCCGGCGTTGGCCACGATCGGCACCACCTCGTTGACCTGAACCCGCACCTCCGCGGGGGCGCTCTGGCCGCCCGGGCCGGTCACGGTGAGCGAGAACGCGTACTCGCCCGGCGCGCCGGCCGCGAAGCTCGCCGACGCGGTGTCCGCCCCGGTCAGCTCGACGGCCGCGCCGCCGGTCTGGAGCCACCGGTAGGTGTCGATCTCACCGGCGGAGCCGGTGCCGTCCAGCGCCACCCGCTGGCCGCGCACGACCACCGGTTGGGCCACGGCCCCCGCGATCGGGGCCGCCGGCAGGAACGCCGCGCCGGAACCGGTCACGGGCACCGTGGTCGAGCCGCCGGCGCTGGACGTCACCGTGATCGCCGCCGGCACTGCCCGCACGTCGGTGAACGGCGCCTCGGTGAGCGGCCCGAAGCCGGTGACGGCCAGGTCGGGCTCGGTGGCGTCCCGGTCGCTGGAGTCCGCGTTCACCCGCAGGGTGTGGGCGTCGGCGTCGTAGTCCACGCTGTGCACGGTGACCACGTCGACCAGCTTGCGGCTCTTGCGGGTCACCGGGCGGTCGCTGTGGTTCACGACCTCGATGGTGGCGTCCGGCCCGACCGAGCCGGTGACCGGGAAGCGGCCGTAGTACCGCCCGCCCTGGCCGGCCAGCCGCGTGCCGCGGAAGCCCAGTGCGGCGTTGCCGCTGATGGAGATGGACTGGTTGGGCTCCGACGTGGCGTACACCTCGACCACGCCGGTGCCGTCCGGGCCGACGGTGTACGTCGCCTGGTCCAGGTCCACGCCCGCGTTCGTGGCGTACCGGCCCTGCACGCTGAACAGGTCGGTGAAACCCATCTCCTGGGCCACCGCCCCGGTGGCGTCGAGGCGCTCGATCCGCACGAAGTTGGTGTTGTACGGGCTGCCGATCACCCGGTGGTCGACCGCGGGGTCGCCGGTGTAACCGGCCGGGGCGGCCGGCGCGACGGCCGGGTCCCACCGCAGGAACGGCCCGATCCGGCTGGCCAGCGCGCCGCCGAAGGCGCCCGGCGCGGTGCCGATGTCCTCGGTCATGTTCACGCCGCGGTCGTCGGCCACGATCTCGTCGATGCCGTACGGGTGGGTGATCCGGTACTTGTCGCCGGCCGGGGCGTCGAAGCGGATGCGGACGCGGCCGAACACCATCTGGTCGCCCTCGCGCACCTCCTCGGCCGCCCAGGCGCCCTCCAGGTCCAGCCCGATGCCCGCGGTGACCCCGTTGATCATGGTTACCTCGGTGCCGGCGAGCTGGTAGAAGAACTCACCCGGGAAGTTGTCCGGGTACGACACCGGCTGGTCCGGGTTCGGCACCTCGTCGGGCAGCGTCGAGCACAGCGGGTCGTCCAACGTCACGCACGCCTCCAGGCGCAGGCCGTTGGTGTCCCGATACCAGGCCGGGAAGCCGTGTTCGGCGATCGGGCCGACCTGCGCCAGGCTGCCCTGGCGGGTGCCGGCGGGATTCACCGGCACCGCCAGCGCGGCCACCGCGACCGGCACCACCAAGGCGGCGCTCAGGCCAGCGGCGAGCGCCGCGCGGGTCACGTTTCTCCTCATTTTCTCTGTTTCCCCTCTAGGTGTTGCCTTGTTTTGCGCGCGCGGTTATCGGTCACCGCGCGGGAGGTTGGCGGGACGGCCGTCGGCGGCCGTCCGGTGGGTGGTCGACGCGAGGCGCTGGCGGCTAGGGCTGTGGCGCGGAAACCAGGACGCCGGCCGCCGCGACCACGGCGACACCGAGCACCACCTCGACGGAGACGGAGAACAGCAGCGTCCCGGCGGGGGCGTCGGCGGCCGGACCGCCGCGGGCGGCGGCGAGCCGGCGCAGCAGGACCCGGTGGTTGACCAGCCCGGCGGCGAGCACCGCGGCGAAGAGCCACAACTTGACCTGCATCGCGGCCCCCCACGACGTACCGGCGATCGCGGCCAACCCGACGCCGTCCAGGGCGGCCCTTGCCGCGCCGGTCAGCACGGCGGCGGCCAGTGCCACCATGGCGACCCGGGAGAATGCGGTGGCCCACCGCAGCAGCAGGTCCCGCCGGCGCTCGGCGGTCAGGGCACGCAGGGCCACGGGCACGGCGACGGCCAGCGCCACGACGCCGGCCAGCCAGACGGCCCCCGCCGCGACGTGCACCACCCCCACCAGCGCGGCCAGTGGGCCGCCGGCCGCACCATGCCCGGTCATGGCGACGGTGAGCGCCAGCAGGACGGCCATCGCGGCGGCCGCGGCGTCGGGCGCCCCGACCGGGCCGGGGGCTCGCCACGCGGCGCGCAACAGGACGAACAGGCCCACCGCCGCGGGTACCCGCAGCAGCGTCCAGCCGCCGAGGTCGGACCGCAGCGCGGCGGCCAGCGCGGCCGACGTGGACTCACCGGGCGTCAGCACGCGGATCGCCTCGGCGAGCCGCGCGATGGACACCACGGCGGCGACCGCGCAGACCGTGGCCGCCAGGGCGCCGATCGCGCCCAGCCGGGCCAGCGCGGGCCCGGCGTTGGTCGCGTGTGCCGGCCGGCGGGCGTACGCGGCCACCGGCACCAGGCCGACGAGCAGGCACACGGACGCCAGCGTGAGACCGCGCAGGCCCGCCTCCACGGGGCTGACACCGGTCATGGCCGGCCAGCCCGGTGGCGCAGGAGCCGCGCGCCCGCG
>DASQDS010000061.1:0-8624 GCA_035634075.1 Pilimelia sp.
CGGCCGTCTGGCGCCGCCGCGAGCCGGGCCGGCTCGGCCACCAGGAGCGCGTCCACCAGCAACGCCTGCACGGCGTACGAGTCGGGCAGCTGCCAGTGCACGTCCTCCGGGCTCACCGCCCAGCGGACCCGCCCCTCCGGCAGCCGGGTGGGTGGTGCCGGGACCCACGAACCCCGGCCGTGCCGCACCACGTCGAACTGCCCGTCCAGCTCCGGCCGCAGGCGGTCGCCCGGCTGGACGAAGAACATCCACCGGCCGGTCGGGCCCGCCGCCACCGGGCCGTCGACCGGCAACCGGGCCGGCCCGAGGACGTGCCCGTGCAGGCGGGCCATCCCCAGCGCCCGCAGTCCGAGGTGCGCGGGCACCTCCAGGACGTCGAAGGTGCCGCCCGTGGCCAGCAGCACCGTGTGCGGCAGCGCCCGCCACCAGGCGGTGACACGCGCGGGGTCGCAGGTGGCCGCCTCCTCCCACGATTCCAGCGCCGGGTGGCAGGTGACCGTGGGGCAGCCCGGCCGCCCGCAGGCGAAGCGGGTGCCGCTCAGGTAGGCCCCGGGGGTGACCGCCCAGCCTCGGCCGCCGTAGCGCAGCGCGGCTCGGCGCAGCCGCACCAGGTCGACGAGCCGGGGCACGTCGAGCAACCGAACGACGTCGATGAGCTGCGGTCCGAACGTCCACGTCATGTGGACAACCCCCTCGGGTCCGGTAGGCCGGCGCGTTATCAGGCGGATGACCCCGTTACCAGCTGACACGCGGGTCGTTGCGTCTGGCAGGAAAGCCCCGTGCAACTTGCATACATACCTACGAGCTTCGGTCCGCTGACCGGCGCACAGCGTGTGCGATCGGTGCGTCTGGGTGACAATCCCCCTACTCGGACGTGACGATTCGCGCGCAGCCGCGGAGAAGCAGGGGAGGCGAGGGTGGACGAACTGCCCATCGGTCGTCGCGTCGCCTACTGGCGCGGGCGCCGAAAGATGTCCCAGCAGGTCTTCGCGGACCGGCTCGGCAAATCGAAGAGCTGGGTCGACAAGGTCGAGCGCGGCGTACGCCGGCTGGACAAGTTCTCGGTGATCTACGAGATCGCCGACGTCCTCCAGGTCGACGTGCAGCTGCTGCTCGGCAAGGAGCCCGAGCGCCGGCCGGACAGCATGAACTGCATCGACCAGGTCGAGGTCGAGGAGATCCGCGCCGCCCTGGAGCGGTACGACCAGATCAGCGCCTTCCTGCACGCGGCGCCCACCCCGCCGCCTTTGGTCGAGGTGCGCAAGGCGGTCACCCACGCCTGGCTGACCTACCAGCACGCGAAGTACGGCGTGCTGGCCCGGGCGCTGCCCAAGCTCCTGCGCGACGTGCAGGCGGCGGACGTCGCCTACGACGGATCGGCCGAGCGGGAGGACGCCGCCCACCTGCTGGGCCAGGTGTACCAGATCGCCTCGTCGGCGTTGCGCAAACTCGGCGAGCACGAGCTGTCCTGGCTGGCCGCGGACAGGTCGATCGCGGTGGCCCAACGGGCCGGCGACCACCTGCTCGCCGGCATCGCCAGCTACCGGGTCGGCAGCTCCCTGCTGGCGCTGGGCCGGGCCCGGCCGGCCCTGGAGGTCAACGTCAACATCGCGAACCGGTTGGCGCCCGGCGGCGGCGACGGCGCGAGCACCCCCGAGCGGCTGTCGGTCTACGGGATGCTGCTGCTCAACGGCGCGATGGCCGCCGCCCGCATCGGCGACAGCGCCACCGTACGGGACCTGGTGACCGGTGCGGAGGAGGCGGCCGACGCGCTCGGCGGGGACTTCAACCACTACTGGACCTGCTTCGGCCCGACCAACGTGCAGCTGCACAAGGCGGCCGCCGCCGTGGAGCTGGGCGAGGGGCGGGTGGCCGTGGAAACCCACGAGCGGCTCGACCCGGACGGCTTCGCCGCCCTGCTGCCCGAGCGGCGGGCACACCACTACATCGACATCGCCCGGGCGTACGCGCAGATCGGCGACGTGGAAAGGGCGTGTGACCTGCTGCTGGAAGGGGACCGCCTGGCGCCGTCGGAGATCCGCTGCCGGCCGATCGCCCACGAGGTGCTGGCGGAGGTGCTCCGGCGCTCCCGCGGCACGCCGGCCCAGCCCATCGCCGAGCTGGCCGAGCACATGGGTGTCGGGGTATGAGCCCGAGCCGCCGGCGATGACGCGGCGGGTCCTCTACGCGATCGTGTGCGGCTCGCCGATGGCGCGCAACGTGGGGCACCTGGTGACCCTCGGCCAGCACGACGGGTGGGACGTCTGCGTGGTGACCACCCCAGAGGGGCGTAAGTACGTCGACGTGCAGGCGATCGCCGCGCAGTCAGGCCACACCGTGCGGACGTTCTACAAGAACCCCGGCGACCCGGACGCGCTGCCCGCCGCGGACGCGTTCATCGTCGCGCCGGCCACCGTGAACACGATCAACAAGTGGGCCGCCGGCATCGCCGACACGCTTGCGCTGGGCCTGCTCGTCGAGGGCCAGGGCAAGGGCCTGCCGATCGTCGCGATGCCGTACACCAACTCGGCGATGGCGGCGCACCCGGCGTTCCACGAGGCCATCGCGCGGCTGCGGAGCTGGGGGGTGGCGGTGCTGTTCGGGGACGACGTGATCAAACTGCACCCGCCGGGCACGGGGGAGCGCCACCTGCACACCTTCCCGTGGGGGATCGGCCTGGACGCGCTGCAGGCCATCTGTCGGCGCGCCGCCGGGCCGCCCGCCCTGCCGGCGGCGCCGGCCCAGCCCGCCCAGCCGGTCCAGCCGGTCCAGCCGGTCCAGCCGGTCCAGCCGGCCCGCCGGCGGTGAATGCCGGCCGGCGTGACCGCTGGTAGCCTCGCGCCGTGAACAGCGGTAACCGCGCGGCCACCGTCGCGGACGTGGTCGCCGACCTGGACAGCCGCTACCCGCCGGCCTGGGCCGAGCCGTGGGACCGCGTCGGCCTGGTCCTCGGGGAGCCGGCCGCCCCGGTCCGCCGGGTGCTGTGCGTGGTCGACTGCGTGCCCGAGACCGCCGACGAGGCGGTCGCCGTCGGCGCGGACCTGATCGTGGCCCACCACCCGCTGCTTCTCCGCGGGGTCTCCTCGGTGGCCCCCACGACGTTCAAGGGGCGGATCGTCCACCGGCTGATCCGGGCCGGGGTCGCGCTGTACGCCGCGCACACCAACGCCGACGTGGCCAACCCGGGCGTCTCCGACGCCCTGGCCGCGCGGTTCGGCCTGCTCGACCTGCGCCCGCTGCGGCCGGCGGCCGGCGGCACCGCCGCGGCCGGCGAGGGCCGGGGGATCGGCCGGGTGGGCCGGTTGCCCGTACCGCGAACGCTGGCCGACCTGACGGCGTACGCGGCAGCGGTGTTGCCGGCCACGGCCTGGGGCGTCCGGGCGGCCGGCGACCCGGCGCGGGTCGTCACCACCATGGCCGTCAGCGGCGGCGCCGGCGACGGCTATCTGGCCGACGCGGCGGCCGCCGGCGTGGACGCCTTCCTCACCGCGGACCTGCGCCACCACCCCGCCGGGGAGCACCTGGCCGGCGGCGGGCCGGCGCTGCTGGACGCCGCGCACTGGGCCACCGAACGCCCGTGGCTCGACGAGCTGGCCGGGCACCTGCGCCGGCGCTTCGGGGTGGACACTATGGTGTCCGACCTGGATACCGATCCGTGGACCCTGCACGCCCCATCCGCCGTGGCCAGCCAGCCACCAGCCCCAGCGAAGGAGTCCCGCCCGTGAAGGCCGCCCCGGACGCCCAGCTCCGCCTGCTCGACCTGCAGGCGATCGACACCGCGCTCGCCCAGCTCGCCCACCGGCGCCGCACGCTGCCCGAGCACGCCGAGCTGGACGGGCTGGCCCGGGAACTGTCCGCCCTGGAGGACGAACGGATCCGCGCCCAGGTCGCCGTCGACGACCTCGACCGCGACATCGCCCGGATCGAGAAGGACGTGGACCAGGTCCGCTCCCGCAAGGCCAAGGACCAGGCCCGGCTGGACGCCGGTACGGGGCCGGCGCGGGAGCTCGAAGCCCTCCAGCACGAGCTCGTCTCACTCAACCGCCGGCAGACGGAGCTCGAAGACTCCGAGCTGGAGCTGATGGAGCAGCGGGAGGCGGCCCAGTCGGTCCTCGACGACGTGACCGCGCGCCTCTCGGCGGCACGCGAGCGGCGGGCTGCCGTGGAGGCCCGGCGGTCGGAGATCCTCGCCGAGATCGCCAAGGACGAGGAGTTCCGCGTCGCCGCGCGGCGCCCGCTGGCCGGGGACCTGCCGGCCGACCTGCTCAACCTGTACGACAAGGTCCGCGAGAACTCCGGTGGGATGGCGGCCGCGCTGCTGCGGGGCGGAAGGTGCGGCGGCTGCCGGCTCGACCTGTCGGGCAGCGAACGCGCCCGGATAAAGGCCGCCGCGCCCGACGAGGTGGTCCGCTGCGACGACTGCCGGCGGATCATGGTCCGGACGGCGGAGTCCGGCCTGTGACGGCCCCCAGCGCCCGGCTGCGGGTGCTGGTGGAGGCCGACGGCGGGGCGCGCGGCAACCCCGGGCCGGCCGGGTTCGGCGCGGTCGTCCGGGAGTCCGCCACCGGTGAGGTGCTGGCGGAGCGGGCGGAGTCGATCGGGGTCGCCACGAACAACGTGGCGGAGTACTCCGGCCTGATCGCCGGCCTGCAGGCCGCGGCCGACCTCGGCGCGGCGGAGGTCGAGGTGCGGATGGACTCCAAGCTCGTGGTGGAGCAGATGTCCGGTCGCTGGCAGATCAAGAACCCCGGGCTGCGCCCCCTGGCCGCGAAGGCGGCGGCGCTCGTGCACCGCTTCGACACCGTGACCTTCAGCTGGATCCCCCGCGAGCGCAACAAGGACGCCGACGCCCTCGCCAACGCCGCGATGGACGCCGCGGCCGGCAGGCAGCGGCCGGGCCCGGTAACGGCGTCCCCGCGTACGCCCACCGCTGTCACCGCCGACGACGCCGCGCCCGCCGGCGGTGGCCGCCCCCGCGGGGCCTGGGCGCCGCCAGCGGAGCCGCCGACCCGGCTGGTGCTGGTCCGGCACGGCGAAACGCCGATGAACCGGGGGGGCCGCTACTCGGGGCGCGGCGACGTGCCGCTCACTGAGCACGGGCTCGCGCAGGCGCGGGCAACCGCGGAGCGGGTGGCCCGGCTCGCGCCGGCCATCGACGCCATCGTCAGCTCGCCGCTGTCCCGCTGCACCGCGATGGCCGACCTGATCGCGGGCGCGGCCGGCGGGGTGCCGGTCAAGACGGACCCGGACTTCGTGGAATGCGACTTCGGGCAGTGGGAGGGCCGCACGTTCGCCGAGGTCCGCGACGACTGGCCCGCCGAGCTGGACGCCTGGCTGGAGTCCCCCGCGGTGGCGCCGCCCGGCGGCGAGTCCTTCCGGGCCGTCGGCATTCGGGTGCGCCGGGCGGTGGCGCGGCTGCGCGAGGGCCACCACCAGGGCACCGTCGTGGTCGTCTCGCACGTCTCGCCGATCAAGCTGCTGCTGCGCGACGCGCTGGCCGCTGGCGACGCTTTCCTGCACCGCCTGTACCTCGACCCGGCCGGGGTGTCCGTGGTGGACTTCTGGGCCGATGGCGGCGTCGCCGTCCGGTCCGTGAACGACACCGCCCACGTGCCCGTTCCGCCCGGCTGAGCCGTTAGGCGGCGGGCGGGCCCGTGACGGCGAGGCGGGCGAGCTGGGGGAGCAGCCACGGGGCGATCCACCGGCGCACCAGGCCGCCGCCGGGCGGCGCCGCCACGCCGCCGTGGAAGGCGAGGACGGCCGCCACCGCGAGGGCGCGGATGCCGTCCAGGGCCGGCTGGTAGGGCAGGTGACCGGAGGCCCGGCCGGCGGAGTTCTGGCCGGAGGCGTTCGGGCGCATCTGCCGGAGTGCCCCGTCCCGGCCGGGTCCGCACCACCGGTACGGGTGATCATGGCCCCGCCGGCCCGGCCGCCGATCTCTGTGGCGGAATGGCTGTTAGGCGTGATGTCCGGTCGATCGTCCCTTTCTCATGCGTCATTCGGGGGCAACAGGCGCTCATCCGCGCTGCGGAGATCAACGGGTGTTCGAGGTATGCAAATACTTCCCTTGCGCGCTCAATCCACTGCGGATTGACTGACGACGCGCTCAGCTGATCGCCACCCCCCACCGGTCCATTGGAGAGAATCCATGAGACAAGGTCCACGAAATCGCCGTTGGCTCGCCGGCGTCATCGCCGCCGGCGTCACCATCCTGAGCGGCGCCATCGGAGTGTCAACCGCCTACGCCACCGGGACCACCACCGGAGTGCTGGAAATCTGCAAGGTCGCGTCCGGCGCCGGCGTCAGCGGCAGCTTCGAATTCACCGTCTCCGGGCTGTCCACCAAGGTCACCGTCCCGGTCGGCGGCTGCAGCACTGCGCTGACCGTGGCCGCGGGCAACGTGGTAGTCACCGAGGTAGCCAGGCCCGGCTTCGCGGTCGAGTCGGTCAGCGCCGCCCCGGCTGACCGGTTGGTCAGCGCCGACGTGGCCGCCGGCAAGGCGACGGTCAAGGTGCCGCTCGGCACAGTGGCCAACCAGACCATCGTCACCTTCAAGAACAAGGCGAAGCCGCCAGCCGCCGGCGTCCTGGAGATCTGCAAGGTCGCCGCCGGCACCGGCGTGGGCGGAAGCTTCGAGTTCACCGTCACGGGCCTGGCGACCAGGGTCACCGTTCCGGTCGGTGGCTGCAGCAAGGCCCTCACCCTGCCTGCCGGCAACGTGGTCGTCGCCGAGGTGGCCAGGCCCGGCTTCCTGCTGGAATCCGTGACCGCGAGCCCGGCTGGCCGATTGGTCAGTTCGGACGTACCCGGCGGCAAGGTGACCGTAAAGATCGTCGCCGGCACGGTGGCCAACCAGACGATCGTCACCTTCAAGAACAAGGTGAAGCCGCCGGCCAGGGGAACGGTCAAGGTCTGCAAGAAGGCCGGGGCCGGCGTGCCGGCCGGGCAGAAGTTCACCTTCACCGTCGGTGGCGTCGAAACGACCGCCGAGGCGGGCTCCTGCAGCCTGCCGCTGAGCGTGGACGAGGGCAACGTCACGGTGGTCGAGAAGGCCGCCGCGGGCTACCAGGTCTCGGCCATCACATCGGCACCGGCGGGCACGCTCGTCAGCAGCGACCTGACCACCCGTACCGCCGTGATCAAGGTCAGTGCCGACAAGGTCACCGAGGTCACGTTCACCAACGAGAAGGGCAAGGGCACCCTCAAGGTCTGCAAGAAGGCCGGCCCGGGAGTCGCCGAGGGACAGGAGTTCAGCTTCACCGTCGACGGCGTCAAGACGACCGCCAAGGCCGGCTCGTGCAGCCTGCCGATCGAGCTGACGGTCGGCGACGTGACGGTCAAGGAAGCCCTGGCGACCGGCTATGAGGTCACGGCGATCGCCGTCACCGGGGCCGGCGTGCTGGTGAGCAGCAACCTCGCCACCGGCACGGCCGTGGTGACCGTCAAGGCCGGCGTCACCGAGGTCACGTTCACCAACAAGAAGAAGAACAACCCGCCCAAGTGCACCGGCGTGACGGCGTCGCCGACATCGCTCTGGCCGGCGAACCACAAGTTCCACACCATCACCCTCAGCGGCGCCACCGACCCCGATGGCGACGCGACGACCCTGACCATCACGGGGGTCACGCAGGACGAGGCGCTCAACGGGCTCGGTGACGGCGACACGGCACCGGACGCGGCGTGGGTGACCGGCAGGAGCGACCAGGTGCAGCTGCGCGCAGAGCGCAGCGGCACCGGCGACGGTCGCGTCTACCGCATCGCGTTCACCGTCTCCGACGGCAAGGACACCTGCACGGGCACCGTGTACGTGAGCGTGCCGCACGACCAGTCGGGCGACCCGGCGGTGGACACCACGTCCGTCCGGGTCAACTCCTTCGGTTAGACACCGCTCCTCGTGCGGGCCCACCTGGCGGTCGAACGGCCACCGGGTGGGCCCGTATCATGACAGGGCGACGGACGAGTCGACCGGGCGGTCGCGTCAGCCGGGCCAGTCCGCTGGCCCGCTGCCGAGGAACGTCCGGACTCCACAGGGCAGGGTGGTTGTTAACGGCAACCCGGGGCGACCCGCGGGACAGTGCCACAGAAAACAGACCGCCGGGCGCGCGAGCGACCCGGTAAGGGTGAAACGGTGGGGTAAGAGCCCACCAGCATTCCGGGTGACCGGAGTGGCTCGGTAAACCCCACCCGGAGCAAGGCCAAGAAGGGTCCCGCCGCGAGGCGGCGCCCGCGCAGGCGTTCGAGGGCGGCCCGCCCGATGCCTGCGGGTAGGCCGCTGGAGCCTGCCGGCGACGGCAGGCCGAGATGGATGGCCGCCGGTCCGCGGGCTCCCGCGTAAGCGGGGGTACGCGGACCACAGAATCCGGCGTACAGGTCGACTCGTCCGTCGCCCACCTGATCAAGCGATGTATGCCGGCCTCTGGGCTGCTGGTATACGCGATCGTCGTTGGCCCCTCGTTTGCGGCCCCGTGACGGCCCAGCGCTGACGATCGTGTCCCGGCACGCTTGAACGCGTCGCAGCGCCTGGCCGCCGCGTTGGGGCAGGAGCAGCCGCCGCTGTTGAGTGACGGCGAGCGGGCCGCGCTGGACACCGCGCAGGATCGGGCCGACGCCGACGCCGACGCCGA
>DASQDS010000062.1:0-2478 GCA_035634075.1 Pilimelia sp.
GGCCGCTGGGCGTGCGCCGCTGGGTCATCCCCGTCCCTCCCCCCGCGTCGCGCGACGACCACCGGGTGATCGATGGAGCCCTACGCCGAACGGTATCGCGGGAAGGCGCCCGCGCCGGCGTAGCGCGCCGCGTCGCCGAGCTCCTCCTCGATGCGCAGGAGCTGGTTGTACTTCGCCACCCGCTCCGAGCGGGCGGGCGCGCCGGTCTTGAGCTGGCCGCTGCCCACCGCGACGGCGAGGTCGGCGATCGTGGTGTCCTCGGTCTCGCCGGAGCGGTGGCTCATCATCGTGGTGAAGCCGGCCCGGTGGGCCATGTCCACCGCCTCGAAGGTCTCGGTCAGCGAGCCGATCTGGTTGACCTTGACGAGCACCGCGTTGGCGGCCTTCTCGGCGATGCCGCGGCCGATGCGCTGCGGGTTGGTGACGAAGAGGTCGTCGCCGACGATCTGGATGCGGTCGCCCAGGGCGGCGGTCAGCGACGTCCAGCCCGCCCAGTCGTCCTCCGCCAGCGGGTCCTCGATCGAGACGATCGGGTACGTCTCGACGAGCTTCGCGTAGTAGTTGGCCATCTCGTCGGACGTCTTCGGCGCGCCCTCGAAGACGTACGCCCCGTCGGTGAAGAACTCGGTCGCCGCCACGTCCAGGGCCAGCACGATGTCCGTGCCCAGCCGGTACCCGGCCGCCTCCACGGCCTCCGCGATCAGGTCGAGCGCCGCGGCGTTGGTGGGCAGGTTGGGCGCGAAACCGCCCTCGTCGCCGAGCCCGGTGGCCAGGCCCTTCTTCTTCAGGACGGCCTTGAGCGAGTGGTAGACCTCGGCGCCGGAGCGCAGGGCCTCCCGGAATGTCGGCGCCCCGATCGGCGCGATCATGAATTCCTGCACGTCGACGTTGGAGTCGGCGTGCGCCCCGCCGTTGAGGATGTTCAGCATCGGCACCGGCAGCAGGTGCGCGTGCGGGCCGCCGAGGTAGCGGAACAGGCTCAGCTCGGCAGAGGCCGCCGCCGCCTTGGCCACGGCGAGGGACACGCCGAGGATGGCGTTGGCGCCGAGCCCGGACTTGTCCGCGGTGCCGTCGATGTCGAGCATCCGCTGGTCGATCAGGCGCTGGTCGCTGGCCTCGTGGCCGATGAGCTGGTCGGTGATCCGGTCCTCGATGTTCGCGACCGCCTTCTCCACGCCCTTGCCCAGGTAGCGGCTCTTGTCGCCGTCCCGCAGCTCGTTGGCCTCGAAGGCACCGGTGGACGCGCCCGACGGCACCGCGGCCCGGGCCACCGTGCCGTCGTCCAGCCCGACCTCCACCTCGACGGTCGGGTTGCCCCGGGAGTCGAGGATTTCCCGCGCGACGATTCCCTCGATGGTCGCCATAGTCGTGCGCTCCTCACGTCATGTTCCGCCGGCCCGGGGCCACCCGGCGGCGGCCGATTTGCGGGCCGCCACCCTGCGGCCGACCACGACTGGGAGCGTATCGAGCCCGCGGATCGGACGTGCCGGCACCCGGGGGATTTTCGCTCCCGCCGCCGGCCCGGCGGGCCCAGCGTCGCCGGCCGGGCGCGCCCGCCGCGCCCGACCGACCGCCGATGCGGCGAAATCGGCTCAGATCACCCGCCCTGCGGACGATGATGGCAAGGTAGCGACTTCCGCGGGAGGCACCGCTGGCGCCCCCGCCCGGCACTGCGGAGAGGGCGTAGTGAACCCCGTAATGGACCGGCTGCCGGTGCTGCACGCCCGCATCGAGTTGGCCGTGCTCGGCGGCAACACGTACGCCTCCCGGGTCGAGGACATCGACGGCCGGCGGCTCACCGTGGCGGCCCCCCTGAACCTGCTCGTGTCCGAGGTGCCGGCGGACGGCACGGAGTTGACGTTGTTCTGGTCCGGTTCCCGCGGCCGGCACTGGGTGCCCGGCCGGCTGGTCCGGATCGACCGCGCCCACGTCACCACGTGGCTGGTGGAGCTCACCGGCGAGGTCACGGTGCAGCAGCGCCGCGGGTACGTCCGCGGGGGCGGCGGCGAGCCCGTCCGCGTCCGCCGCGAGCTCACCCCCGACGACCGCCCGGTGGAGGGGCACGTCGTCGACGTGAGCGAGCGCAGCGTCCGGGCCCGCCTGCCCCGGCTGACGGTGAAGGCCGGTGACCCGGTCACCGTGCGGCTCGTCCTGGACGAGGACGTCGTGGAGGTGACCGGCTCGGTCCTGCGGGTGGTGGAGCACGCCCAGCCCGGCGGCGGCGTGGACGTCGTCGCGGTCTACGATCCGCCCGAGTCGCAGGCGAGCCTGATCCGGCGGTACGTCCTGCGGTCGCAGATGCTCGCCCGCGCCCGCATCGACCACGGCTGATCCCCGGCACCGCCGGGCCGCCGGGCGGTGCGGCGCAGAGGCCCGCTGGCGGGAACCGGTTTGCGCGGGGTTGCGCCCGTCGGCAAGGCTGGGGCGCATGCCCGTCGCCGCCATCGATCAACCGCCATCCCGTCGGTCGGCGGCGTG
>DASQDS010000063.1:0-4094 GCA_035634075.1 Pilimelia sp.
GCCGAGGTGGTCGCGCAGGCGCGCGAGCGCGCCCGGCGGATCGTCGCCGCGGCCAGCCCGCGCGACGACGTGGACGCCACCCTCGCCCTGGCGGCCGACGCGTTCGTGGTCCGGGCGGGCGCGGCGCCGGACGTGGTCGCCGGGTACCCCTGGTTCGGCGCCTGGTCGCGGGACACGATGACGTCGTACGAGGGCCTGTTCCTCGCCACCGGCCGGGTCGCCGAGGGCCGCGAGCTGCTCCGCGCGTACGCGGCCACGCTCTCCGAGGGGATGCTGGCCAACACCGCGGACACCGGCCGGACGGAGTACAACACGGTGGACGCGGCCATGTGGTTCCTGCACGCGGTCGAGCGGCACGTGACGGCGGCGGCGGACACCGACCTGGCGGCGGAGCTGCTGCCGGCGCTGCGCGGCATCGTCGGCCACCACCTCGCGGGCACCCGGTACGGCATCAAGGTGGACCCGGCCGACGGCCTGATCACCCAGGGCGCGGCCGGCGAGGCGCTGACGTGGATGGACGCGCGGGTGCACGGGGTGCCGGTGACGCCCCGCCTCGGCAAGCCGGTGGAGGTCAACGCCCTGTGGGTGAACGGGCTGGTGGGCCTCGTGGGGCTGGCCGCGCGCGTCGGCACCGACCCGGGGGACGTGCCCGGCCTCGCGGCCACGGCGCTCGGCTCGTTCCGCCGCCGGTTCCCCACCCCGTCGCTCGGTTGGCTGCACGACGTGGTCGACGGGCCGGACGGCGACGACCGCGCGCTGCGCCCGAACCAGCTGCTGGCCTGGTCGCTGCCGCACGCGCCGCTGGAGCCGGACATGCCGGCCCTGCACCGGGTCGGTGCGGCGCTGCTGACGCCGCTGGGCCCGCGCAGCCTCGCGCCGGGCTCGGCCGGCTACACGGGCGCGCACCGCGGCGGGCCGGCCGACCGGGACCGCGCCTACCACCAGGGCACGGTCTGGCCGTGGCTGTGGGGCCCGTACGCGGACGCGGCGCGAAAGGCGAAGGCACACAAGGTCACCGCCACGATGCGGAACGTAAGCGGCGCCGATTTCTTGTTCTCTGGGATCGAATCGCATTTGACCGAGTTTGGCCTAGGGTCTGTAAGCGAAACCGCGGACGGACAGCCACCCCACGGCGCCACCGGATGCCCCTTCCAAGCCTGGTCGGTCGCTGAGGTGCTGCGCGCCCGCCGGTTCTGATCCATCGCCGTTACACGCCTGCAACCGCAGTGTCTCTCACGGTTCTTCCAGCACCGGCACGATGTGTGCACCGGACGAGCAGACACCTGGAAACAGGTGTCTAGCGGCGTATGTCCAGGGTTGAGACTGACAGGGGGCCCGGCATGTCACCGATCGTCGAAGCCGTTGAGAACAGGGACGCCCGCCAGCGGGTGTTGATGTTGTCCTGGGAGTACCCCCCCGTCGTCGTCGGTGGCCTGGGCCGGCACGTGCACGCGCTGAGCGTCGCGCTCGCCGCCGCCGGCCACGAGGTCACCGTCGTGACCCGGCACGCCCCCGGCGCGCCGCTCGAGGAGTTCGCCGACGGCGTGCGGATCGTGCGCGCGCCAGCGGATCCGCCGCTGTTTCCCCTCGCCACCCCCTCCCTGCTCGCGTGGACGATGGCCTTCAACCACACCCTGACCCGGGCGGCCCTGCGCGCCGCCGAGACCGGCGAATTCGACGTCATCCACGCCCACGACTGGCTCGTCACGCACACCGCCGTCACCCTCAAGGAACACCTCAACCTCCCGCTGGTGGCCACGATCCACGCCACCGAGGCCGGCCGGCACCAGGGCTGGCTACCCGGCGAAATGAACAGGTGCATCCACTCGGTCGAGTGGTGGCTGGGCCACGAGGCGGCCCGGGTGCTCGTCTGCTCGTCGTACATGAAGTGGGAGGTGACCCGCCTGCTCGAGCTGCCCCCCGGGAAGGTCGAGGTGATCCCCAACGGCGTCGACGACCGGGTGTGGCAGGCGCCGCCGCGCGCCGTCGCCGCGGCCCGGTCGCGGGTCGCCGGCGCCGGGCCGCTGATCGGGTACGCCGGCCGGCTGGTCTACGAGAAGGGCGTCCAGCACCTCGTGAACGCCGTACCGCGGCTGCGCGAGGAGCACCCGGGCCTGCGCGTGGTGATCGCCGGCGACGGCCCGTACCGGGCGGACCTGCAGGAGGAGGCGCGCCGGCTGAAGCTGTCCCGGACGGTCAGCTTCGCGGGGTTCATGACCGAGCGGGAGCTGCCGGCGGTGTTCGCTGCCACCGACGCCACCGTGGTGCCCAGCCTGTACGAGCCCTTCGGGATGGTGGCCCTGGAGGCCGCCGCCGCCGGGGCGCCGCTGGCCGTCGCGGCCACCGGCGGGCTCGCGGAGATCGTCCAGGCGGGCGTGACCGGCGTGACGTTTCCGCACAGCGACCCCGACGCGCTGGCCACCGCGGTCAGCACCCTGCTGTCCGACGAGGTCTTCGCCCGCCGGGTGGCGAGGGAGGCCAAGAGCATGGTCACCGAGCGGTACGCGTGGCGGGCCATCGCCGAGCGCACCGCCGCCGGCTACGTCAGCGCCGCCCGCGACGCGCCGGGCCTGGCCGCCCGGGCGGCGGCCCGGCACACCGACAGCCGGCCGACGATCGTCGTGCCGGACGGCAACCTGTTCGCGGGGGCCGGCGCCGCCTCGTGATCGCCGCCTCTCGCGGGACCCGGCTGCGTGCCGGTCTGGCGGCTGCGCCGCGCACCGGGCCGGCGCTCCCGTGCCCGGTGATCGTCAGCGGTCCCCGAAGTGATTCTTGGCGACTTTGTGTTCGTAGCGAACACAAAGTCGCCAAGAATCACTTCGGCGCGCCCGGCGTACCCGATCTGTCCTGATTGGGAAAGCGTGAAGTACGGGTCCGCGGCGAGCCGATCGGATCGGATCATCGTCGCGGCCTAGTCTTTGATCAACTGAGGGCCATATCCTCGTGCCGACCGGCGGCGGGCGTCCGCCCCGGGACGATCGGTGGGGAGCGCGGGGCATGGCGGTCGTGGAGACCCGGGTCAGCATGTGGGAGGCGCTGGCCGGCCGGGCGCCGGGGCAACCGGTGGGTCCGGCCGACCCGGGTGTGTGGGCGGCCGTGGTGGAGCGACTCAACCCGGCGCGCGCGATGCCGCGCCTGCGCGCCGGCGTGGAGCGCGTGGACCTGACCTCGGTGCGCGGCACCCCGTACGCCATGCTCCGTTCCCCGGACGACGGCGGGCGGGCCTGCTACGTCCGGCTGGCGCCGGAGGAGGTGGCGCTCGCCGAACTCATGGACGGCACGCTGACGGTCGCCCGGCTGGTCGCCGAGTTCGCCCGGGTCTGCGGCCGGCTGGCGCCCGACCAGGTGGTCCGGGTGGTGGCCGACCTCGCCGCGAACCGGCTGCTCGAGGAGCTCCCGGTGGACGCGTACGCCCCGCTCGACCGGGTGGCCCGTCGGCCGCTGCCCGTGCGCTGGGGCCGGACGCTGCTGGCCGCCGCGCAGGGCCGCCGGATGGTCGTGGCGAACGTCGACCCGCTGATCACGATGCTGTATCGGGCCGGCGGGCGGTGGCTGTTCACCCCGGTGGCCGCCGGGCTGGCGGCCGTCATCGCACTCGGCGGGCTGGTCCTGTTCTGCTGGACCTGGTGGCGCGGCAGCCAGTCCGTGTTCCTCACCGGCGGCTCGTACGCCACGGGCGCGGCCGTCCTCCTCGGCCTCAACGTGGTGGCGCTGGCCTGCCACGAGCTCGGGCACGCGCTCGCGGTCAAGGACGCCGGCCGGCGGGTGCCCGCGGCCGGCGTGCTGCTCTACTTCGGCATCCCGTCCGTCTTCGTCGACACCACGGACGTCTGGATGGCGGGCCGGCGGGCCCGGCTGATCACCACGGCCGCCGGGCCGGCCACCGGGCTGGTGCTGGCCGGCATCGTCCAGCTCGCCGCCGGCGCGGCGCCGCAGCTCGCCGGGCCCGCGTTCGTGATCTCCTTCGCGTGGTACCTGAACGCGCTGTTCAACCTCAACCCGATGCTCGCGCTCGACGGCTACTACCTGCTGATGGACTGGCTGGAGATTCCGAACCTGCGCGGCCGGGGCCTGGCCTGGGTGTCCGCCCGGTT
>DASQDS010000064.1:0-3009 GCA_035634075.1 Pilimelia sp.
CAGGGCGGCCACGGGGCGGCCCGGGGCGGCCAGCCCGGCCCCGTACCCGATGGCGGCGTTGAGGCCGGCGGCCGGCGCGTCCCCCACCACCCGCGCGCCCAGCCGCCGCGCCGCCGCACCGAGCGCCGGGTCGTCGCAGACGAGCACCAACTCCGCGACCGCCGCGCAGGCCAGGGCCGCGGCGACGGTGTCGGCGGCGAGGGCCATGGCGAGCCGCTCATGCGGTACGCCGGGCAGGGCACCCCGCAGCCGGCTCTTCGCCTCCGCCAGCCGCTTGGCCGGCACGACAAGCGCCCATCCCGGCTCGCGCACACGCGACATCCTGCCATCGTGCCCGCCGGGTGGAACTCGCCCGGCCCCGCCGTACCCTCGCTTTCGTCGTGGCGGTCCACCAGGCATGATTTCGCTGCGGGCGGGGTGATCGGGCGGGCGAGGAGGGACCGTGGCACAGCGCGGGCTGGGCTTCTGGCGGCGGATCGCGGTGGCGGTGGTGAAGCCGACCATGCTGGTGCTGACCCGGCAGGACTGGCGCGGGATGGAGCACGTGCCGCGCACCGGCGGCATCATCATCGTGCCCAACCACATCTCGCACGCCGACCCGCTGGCCGCCGCCCACTTCGTCTACGAGGCCGGCCGCTGGCCGCAGTTCCTCGGCAAGGCGAGCGTCTTCCGGGTGCCGCTGGTGGGTTGGGTGCTGCACCGGGTGGGCCAGATCCCGGTCGAGCGGGGCAGCGTGGACGCGGCCCGGTCGTTGGAGACGCTGGTGGCGGCGGTCCAGGCGGGCGGTGCGGTGATCATCTATCCGGAGGGCACCACGACGCGGGAGCCGGACCTGTGGCCGATGCGCGGCAAGACCGGCGCGGCCCGCCTCGCGCTGGCCACCGGCGCGCCGGTCATTCCGGTGGCCATGTGGGGCCCGGAGCGGCTCTTCGACCCGCGGACCTCGCGGCTGCGCCCCCGCCCGCGGACCCCGGTGACGGTGGTCGCCGGGCCACCCGTCGACCTGCGGCGCTGGGCCGGGGCGCCGCCGACCCGGGAGACACTGATCGAGATGACGGACGAGATCATGCTGCGGTTGCGGGACATGCTGGCCGAGATCCGGGGCGGCCCGCCGCCGCCGCTCTACCCGGCGGCACGCATCGTCGAGCGAAGCGAGGGGGTCGCGTGACTGAGCGGAGCGAGGGAACCATGGGCTCAGTCCCGGCGGCACGCATCGTCGAGCGAAGCGAGGGGATCGCGTGACCGCGCGGGTGGCGGTGTTGGGGGCCGGCTCGTGGGGGACGGCGTTCGCCAAGGTCATCGCGGATGCCGGCACCGACGTCACGATCTGGGCCCGCCGCGAGTCGGTGGCGGCCGCCATCCGGTCGTACGGCGTCAACCCCGACTACCTGCCGTCGGTGCGGCTGCCCGAGCGGGTCACCGCGACCACGGTGGCCGCCGAGGCGGTCAAGGACGCCGACGTCGTGGTGCTGTCCGTGCCCTCCCAGACCGTGCGCGGCAACCTCGGCGAGTGGGCGGAGTTCCTCGCCCCCGACGCCACCCTGGTGTCCCTCATGAAGGGCATCGAGCTGGGCACGACGAAGCGGATGAGTGAGGTGATCACGGAGACCGCGCAGGTGGCGCCCGACCGGGTGGTGGTCGTCTCCGGGCCGAACCTGGCCGCCGAGATCGCCGCGGAACAGCCGGCCGCGACGGTGGTGGCCTGCACCGACATCGCCCGGGCGACCGTTGTGCAGCGGGCCATCACCACCGCGTACCTGCGCCCGTACACCAACGACGACGTGATCGGGTGCGAGCTCGGCGGCGCGGTGAAGAACGTGATCGCGCTGGCGTACGGCATCGCCACGGCCATGCGGCTCGGCGACAACACGAAGGCCATGTTGATCACCCGCGGGCTGGCGGAGACGGCCCGCCTCGGGGTGGCGCTCGGTGCGGACCCGCTGACCTTCGCCGGCCTCGCCGGCCTGGGCGATCTGGTCGGCACGTGTTCGTCGCCGCTGTCGCGTAACCGGACGTTCGGCGAGCACCTGGGGCGGGGGGACAGCCTGGAGCAGGCGCAGGCGGCCACCCGGCAGACGGCCGAGGGCGTCAAGAGCTGCCTGGCGATCCGGGACCTGGCCCGCGCGCACGGCGTGGAGATGCCGATCACCGAGCAGGTCGAGCGGGTCTGCCACGAGGGCGTCGACCCGCGCGAGGCGCTGACCGCCCTGATGAGCCGCGAGACGAAGCCCGAATGACCGCCGGCGACGGGCACGGATCGGCGCCGGCCGGGACGCCGGGCGACGGAACCCGGTGCGTGCACGCGGGCCTGCCCGCCCCGGCCGCCGGCCAGCCGTTCCTGCCCGGGCCGGTGTTCGCCGCGCCGTACCACCTCGACCCGGCGGCGGGCCCGGCGGCCGGCCTGGACGGGTACGGCCGGACCGACAACGCGACCAGGCGCCGCCTGGAGCGGGCGATCGGCGAGCTGGAGGGCGGCGACTGCCTCGCCTTCGCCAGCGGTCAGGCGGCGATCACCGCCGGCCTGCTCACCGTGCTGCGCCCCGGCGACACGGTGGTGCTGCCGGCCGACGGCTACTACTCGGTGCGGGCGTTCGCCGCCGACACGCTGGCCCGGCTGGACGTGCGCGTGGCGCTCGCGCCCACCGCCGGGCCGTACCCGGACTTCGCGGGCGTTCGCCTGGTCCTGCTGGAGACGCCGGCCAACCCGGGCCTGGACGTGTGCGACGTGGCGGCCGTGGCCGCCTCGGCGCGGGCGGCCGGTGCGCTCGTGGCAGTCGACAACACCACGGCGACACCGCTCGGGCAGCGGCCGCTGGACCTCGGCGCGGACCTGGTCCTGGCGTCCGGCACCAAGGCGCTGACCGGCCACTCCGATCTGCTGCTGGGCTACCTGGCGACCCGGGACGCCGACCTGCTGGGCCGCCTGCGGACGTGGCGCGCGCACACCGGGGCGATCCCCGGCGCGTTCGACGCCTGGCTGGCGCACCGCTCCCTGGCCACGCTGGACCT
>DASQDS010000065.1:0-1952 GCA_035634075.1 Pilimelia sp.
AACGTCGTTCGGCTTGTTGATGAAGGTCTGCAGCGCGGGGATCATGACGGTGGAGGCGAAGTCCGGCCGGGTGTCCCGGTCCATGAACTGGGAGATGTGCTTGGCGCCCCCGACCAGCTCCACGGCCTTGCGCTGCAGCGAGGTGTACCCGCTGGCGTCGGCCTTGGTGTTGGTGGCGATGTTGTTGGGGTTCTTCTCGATGTACGTGAGCTCTGCCTCCGGCGTGGCCAGGTAGCGGAACAACTTCTTGGCGGCGTCCACGTTCTTCGCCTTGCGGGCGATCATGAAGCCGTCGATCGGCGCCTCGACCGCGTCCTGCATGTGCGCGGGGTTGATCTCCGGGAAGGCGAAGAAGTCGAGGTCCTCCCGGTCGGCGGCGGTGAACTGCTCGCCGACGAACATGCCGAGCAGATACATGCCGGTCTTCTTCTGTACGAGCGACTGCGCCGCCTCCTGCCACGTGCGGCCGTTGGCCCCGGGCTGGTGGAACGGCAGCAGGCTACGCCAGGTGTCGAAGACCTCGGTGAGCTTGGGGCCCGTCCACGGTTCCTTGCCGGCCATCAGGTTGACGTGGAAGTCGTAGCCGTTGATGCGCATGTTCAGGTAGTCGAAGGTGCCCATCGCCGGCCAGCCGTCCTTGTCGGCGAACGCCATGGGCGTCAGGCCGTCGCGCTTCATCCGCGCGGACAGCGTCCGGAACTGGTCCAGCGTCGTCGGCACCTGGTAACCCCGCTGCTGCCAGACGCTCTTGCGGTAGAAGACGGCCCACGGGTAGTAGTAGAACGGCACGAAATACTGCTTGCCGTCGGCGCCCGTCGAGGCCGCCTTGATGGCGTCGGAGAAGTTGCCGCCCACGTCGGCCCAGACGTCCGACACGTCCTCCGCCAGCTTCTGCTGGGCGAAATACTGCATCCGGTAGCCGGCGAACCAGGTGAACGCGTCGTCCGGCGAGCCCTGCAGGTAGCGGTTGATGTTCTCCTGGAACGTGTTGTGATCAACCGTATTGATCTTCACCGTCGTGCCGGACGATGACTCGTAGGCCTTCAGCACCGCCGCGAAGGCGTTCTTGGGCACCTCGTCCGAGTAGTTGGAACCGAAGCTGACGTTCTTGGCGGCGGCGCCGTCATCGTCGGACGACGACGAGTCGCCGCAGGCGGCCAGCAGGCCCGGCGCAGCGACGGCGCCCGCGCCCAGCACGGTGCCGCGCAGCAGCGCACGACGCGGGACGGCCGGCCCGCTGGCGCTGCCGAGCAGCGGCATCCCGACGCTACTCGGTGACGGCGACCCGGGTGCCGGCGGGCGGCCGGCAGAGAACCTGGACAATGCCCCTCCTGTCCACATCCGACGTACGGATCGGGAACGACCCGTAGACGAACCTTGGTCTTGATCTGTAGCGTTGTCAATGCTGTCTGTATCGACATCTATCATCGCCGCCGGGCGGGTGGACGTCATACGCAGCGTCGTCGGCTGTCTGATAACAATTGAGTCACCACAGGGGGCGGTGGTTGACCATCACGACGGTTCCGGTCCACTGTGGCGGGACGCGTGGTCGCCGCCGGGCTGCGGGAAGCAGTTGCCGAGTCATCCGATCTGTCGGAAGCTGAGGAGCATGGACACCGGCCATCGCTGGCTCGGCGTCGGACACAGCGCGGAGCGGGATTCGTACCAGGCGGGTCGCGAGGCGGCCCGCCATTCGCTGCGTGGTTCCGACCCGGCCCTGCTGATCGTTTTCGCCTCGAACGTCCCCGATCCGGCCGCGATGCTGGCCGGCATCGACGAGGTCTACCCCGACGTCCCGCTGATCGGCTGCTCGTCCGAGCTCCTGGTGACCGTCGACAGCGCCGCCGTGCACGGCGTGGTGGTCACCGCCCTCGGCGGGTCCGGCTTCACCGTCGCGACCGGCACGGGCTCCTGCGCCGGCGCGGCGCAGCGGGCGGGCGGCGAGGCCGCGG
>DASQDS010000066.1:0-2939 GCA_035634075.1 Pilimelia sp.
TCCACCCGCTGGTTCTCGTCCAGGCTGCGGTAGCCGGACGAGGAGATCGCGGAAAAGTGCGCGAACACGTCCGCCCCGCCGTCGTCGGGGGTGATGAAGCCGAACCCCTTGTCTGCGTTGAACCACTTCACGGTGCCGGTAACCATTGCTCGTCTCCTCGACGGTCGATCGCTCCGGGTGCACACCCGGGCGAAGGGTTTGGACCCGCCACTCACGGATCCGGTGTCGCCGTACTGATCGCCCGTTCCGGAGGGACCCGGCTTACGACAAGAGCGCCTGGGCAGATTAGCCACAGGCGCTCGGAAGTACTTGGGAACCAAACTGCAACCGCGAAAGATTAGCACGCTGGCCGGTGCGGGCAGGATGGATACGTGATATCTCTCGACCTCGCGCGGCGGCTGCACGACGCCGGTCTGGTGTGGAAACCGACCGCCGGCGACCGGTTCACCATTCCGGACCGCGACCTGGACGACGACGTGTTCGTCCTGAGCGACATGACCATCGAGGTGCACCAGCTTGCCGACGGTCCGGTGATCGGCTTCAACGGCACCACCGAGTGGGCCCTCGACGACGTCGGGCAGGACGAGGCGCTGTGGCTGCCCCGCGAGGACCAACTGCGCGACCTGCTCCGCACCACCTTCCGCAGCCTGTCCCGCACCCCCGCCGGCTACCGCGTCGAGGTGGAGATCCTCGGCGAGAGCGCGGTCACCGACGCGGTCGAGCCCGCCGACGCCTACGCGCAGGCACTGCTGGTGCTCCTGCGCGCCGCCGGCGCCAACGACGCCGCCGCTCCCCCACCCGGCCACTAAGCGTGACGCCGACCGCCGGCCCAACCCCACCCTCCGCACGCTTTGCTCTGCTTCCCTATAGGAAGCACCGGGCTGAGCTGCGCTGACGCGCGGCACGAGTTCCCCGCCTTGACCTGCCGACGACGTTGGGTAACGTGTGCCGCAGGTGATTCCTCCTGGGAAGCAGAGCAAAGGCGGCGTACGAGGTGGTACGTGCCGGCGGCGCTTATCTCAGCGGGGCGCTTGTCTCAGCGGGGCGCTTGTCTCAGCGGGGCGCCGCGGGCGGCACACCGGCGACGAGGTCGGCCAGGCCGGCGGCGTCCAGCAGGTCCGTGGGGCGCACGGTGACGCCTTCGCGTACGTAGCAGAACGCCGCCCGGACCCGCTCGACCGGCACCCCGGCCAGGTCCGCCCAGGCCAGCCGGTACGCGGCCAGTTGCACCGCCGCCACGGCCACCGCCTCGGTGCCCGCCGGACGGCGGCCGGTCTTCCAGTCCACCACATCGAACCGGTCACCCGGCTGGGCGAAGACCGCGTCCATCCGGCCGCGCACCACCACCCCGGCGATCGTGGTGGCGAACGGCACCTCCACCTCGATCGGGGTGCGGTTCGCCCACTCGGTGGCCAGGAAGCGTTCCTTCAGTTCCTCCAGCGCCTCGTCGGGTGCCGCGTCCTCGTCGGCCGCGCCCGGCAGGTCGTCCAGGTCGAGCAGGCGTATCGCGCCGAACCGCTGTTCCAACCAGGCGTGGAAGGAGGTCCCACGGCGGGTCGCCGGGTCCGGCCGCACCGGCATCGGTCGGCGCAACGACCGGGCCAACAACTGCGGGTCGCGGCGCAGCACCACCAGCTGCGACACCGACAGGTGACCGGGCAGCGCCACCTCCGTGGGGCCGTCGGCCCGGGACCGCTCGGCGCGCTCGGCGAGCAGCAGGTCCGCCTCCCGGCGCCAGCGCGCCGCCTCCCCGGCAACCGCCGCATCGCCGTCGGCAACGCCGGCAACGGGGGCGCCAGAACCGGGGATGCCAGAACCGGGGGCGCCGGCAACGGGGGCGCCGGCAACGGGGGCGGCGGGGTCCGGGTGGACGTCGTCGTGGGTGGGCGGCGGGGAGTCGCCGGCCATCAGCCGGCGGACGAGGTCAGCGGCGGCGGCCATCGCCGGGCGGCGCGCGCCGAGTGGGTCGGCCGGCCACTCCACCCGTACCTGGGTGTCGCTGCCCGGATTGGCCGCCTCGCCGACCGGCTGCGGAGCCCAGCCGTCGACCACGCCGTCACCAGCCAGGCACCGCTGCCGAACCTCCTCCAGGAAGACGGACGGACCCCGAGCCCGCTTGACGCCCTCGCCCCACCAGTAGCCGGAGCAGAGCAGCAACCGGCGCGGCCGGGTCACCGCCACGTACGCCAGCCGCCGTTCCTCCCGCTCGTCGTGGGCCCGCCACTGGCGGCCGAAGTCGGTGAGCGCGGCCGCAACGTCCTTCTGGTCCTGGGCGCCTTCCAGGGCCAGCCGGGGCAGGCCGTCGGCGTCGCCGCGCAGCGGGAACGGCAGCACCCCGAGCCCCTTCAGGTAGTGGTCGGAGCCGCGCACCAGGCCGGGCCACACGTCGCGGGTCAGGCCGGCCACCGCCACCACGTCCCACTCCAGGCCCTTCGCGGCGTGCGCGGTGAGCACCTGCACGGCGCCCTCGACCACGTCGACCTGCCCGGGCGCCAAGCCGCGTTCCTCCTCCTCGGCGGCGGCCAGGAAGGCCAGGAACCCGGACAGGGTCCCGCCGTCGGTGTCGCCGGCGAACCGGGCGGCCACCTCGCCGAGCGCGTCCAGGTGCCCGCGCGCCAGCCCCGCGTCACCGGCCGTGGTGGCCCGCACGGCGACCTCGACGTCCAGGTCGATCGTGCGTTCGATGTCGGCCACCAGGTCGGGCAGGGGCTGGTCGAGCCGCTGGCGCAACAGGGCAAGTTCATGGCCGTACGCGCGCCGGCGCAGGTAGCCCTCGGCGGAGTAGCTCTGCGGCGGGCCCAGGTCGGCCAGCGCCTCGACGAGGGTGGCGTCGTCGAGCCGGGCGCCGACCACCTCGGCCTCCTCGTCGCCGGGCCGCGGTGCGGCGCGCCGGGCCCGGGCGATGGCCCGTGACCGGCGGTGCAGGGCCACGAGGTCCC
>DASQDS010000067.1:0-1776 GCA_035634075.1 Pilimelia sp.
CTGCCCGAGGCCGCCCGGCACATCCTCACCGCGGTGGCCGAGCTGCGTTTCGCCGAGGTGTACGCCGACAGCGGTGAGCTGCTGGCGATCGCGCGCGGCACGGTCACCGGGGCGCACTGGTGCGGGCTGGGCCTGGTGGAGGTCGTCCCGGCGGCGCGGCGCCGGGGGCTGGCCCGGCACGTCGTCGGCGCCCTGGCGCGCTGGGCGGGCGGCGCGGGAGCCACCCGCGCGTACCTGCAGGTAGAGGAGCGCAACGTGGCGGCGGTGGCGCTCTACGCGCGGCTGGGCTTCACCACCCACCACCACTACCTGACCCGCTACGCGCCCGGAGCCTAGCGCCTGGTTCAGCGGCGGACGACCCGGCGGGGCTTGGCGCGCTTGGCCTCCGCGAAGCGCTTCAGCAGCACGGAGCGGTGGTCCAGGCCCAGGGCCGTGACGATCGAGTAACCGAGCACCGCCCCGGCGATGGCGAAGCCGGCCCACTGCCAGATCTGCTTGAAGAACTCGCCCGCGCCGTCGCCGAACGGCGCCGCCCCACTCACGAACGGCCCGACGAGCACCGCCAGCAGCAGGCCGAGCAGGGCCGCGGCGCTGAGATCCGCCGTCCAGCGCGCCGCCTCGTGGTGCCGCGCCCAGAAAGTCGCGACCACCAGGCAGGTCACGCCCACCGCGAGCAGCATCGCCAACGTGATCCGGTCGGCGGCCGCCAGGTCACCGTTGAAGGCCAGCCGGGCCACGAGCCGGGCCACCACGTTGATCGCGAACAGCGCCAGGCCGAGCACGCCCACCGTCAACCAACGCTTCCTCATCACACGTCCTCCCAGGAATGTCACCCGGCGCAGACGTACTTCGGCTCCGCGTCGTACCGCCAGGTGAACCGCTCACGCCTGACCTCTTTACCTGCCTTACGGAAGATGCGCCAGGCGTCTTGAGTAAATCCGTCGATGCCCTTCGTGGCAATGCACGAAGGGCCCGACTTCAGCCGGACGGTCCGCGGCGTGGTGACCGACCGGCGGGGCCCCCAGGAGGTGCGGACGCTGTCGTACACCCGGGTGCTCCACATCGACACGGTCACCGTACGGCTGGTGTACGACGTGTCGATGAGCACGCCGTACGGGGTGTCGTTGCGGAATTTGAGGTCCATGTTCGGATAGAAGATCGTCGACTCGATCACGGGCGGGTAGCGGGCGAACCAGTACGAGTGCGGGCGGTGCTCGACGTCCTCGAGGCCGGCGTAGTACGCGGCGTTGAACAGCGTCGTGGTGAACTGCGAGACCCCGCCGCCCACGCCCGGCACCAGCTTGCCATCGAGGATCACCGGCGCGTCGACGTACCCCTGCGCGTAGCCGCGTGGCCCGGTGTGCCCGTTGAGCGAGAACGTCTCCCCCGGCCGGACGACCGCCCCGTCCACCTCCCGCGCGGCCCGCACGATGTTGCGGCTGCGCCCGTAGCGCAGGCCGCCGGGGAACCTGGTGGTGAACGTGGACACCCGTTCCCGGATGCCCAGCGCACGCAGGTCGGCCTCGCCCGTGGCCGGCGGGTCGGCCACCACGCGGGCCATGACCGAGCGCGGCGCCGGGTCCGGGAGCACGGCCAGCAGGTCCCGGGCGAGCGCCTCGGTGTCCACCCGGCGGCCGGGGGCGCCGCCGAGGATCCGGGGCGTGCCGCCGGCGATGCGCACCCGCGCCTGCACCGGCCGGCGCTCGACGGCGGCGAGCTGGTTGGCCAGGGCGGCGCGGAGCCGCGCCGGGTCCACCCGGGGGGTGATGCGGCCGG
>DASQDS010000068.1:0-7702 GCA_035634075.1 Pilimelia sp.
TGCACCGGCTCCTGGCCGCTGAGCGGCTGGTCACGGTCGTCGGTCCCGGCGGGGTCGGCAAGACGCGGGTCGCCCTGGAACTCGCGCACCGCACCGAGGCGGCCACGGTGCTGCTCCTCGCACCGGTCACCGACCCCGCGGGCATCCCGCACGCGCTCGCCGCGGCGCTCCAACTGACCGTCACCCACGGCGAGGTGCTGGCGACCTGCCTGGCCGTGCTGGGGGACCGCCCGGGCCTCCTGGTCGTGGACAACTGCGAGCACCTGATCGAGGCGGTACGGGACACCGTCGGCCTGCTCCTGTCGTCCTGCCCCCGCCTGTCCGTGCTGGTGACCAGCCGTGAACCGCTCGGGCTGGCCGCCGAGCACGCGTTCCGACTCCCGCCGCTCGAGCTTCCCCGCCCCGGTGGCGACCTGCGCGAGGTCCCCTCCGTCGCGGTGTTCCTCGACCGGGCCAACCGCGTCCGCCCCGGCCCGCCGCCGACGCCGGCCGAGCTCGCCACGGTCGCCGACATCGTCCGCCGGCTCGACGGGATGCCCCTGGCCATCGAGCTTGCCGCCGGACGGCTGTCCACCTTCTCGCTCGACGACCTGCACCGTCGGCTCGACCGCGCGCTCGACCTGCTCGGCGGCGGGCGGACCAGCGACGACCGGCACCGGACTCTGCGTGCGACCATCGAGTGGTCCTACCAGTTCCTCACGGACGACGAACGCCGGCTGTTCCGGCACCTGTCGGTCTTCGTCGACGGCGTCGACCTCGAGACCGCCGAGCGGCTCGCCGGCGAGCTGGCCCCCGACCGCGACCCCGGCGCCCTCCTGGCCCGCCTCGTCGACGCGTCCATGATCGAAGCGGACTTCGGGGGCGCCACCCGGTACCGGATGCTCGAGACCCTGCGCGCCTTCGGCGCCGACCGGTTGGCGGCCGCCGGCGAGGAGACGGCCGCCGCCGCCCGGCTGGTGGGCTGGGCCGTCGCGCTGACCGGGTGGATCGGCGGTGCCCTGGCCACTGAACGGGAACCCGAGGCGGACGCCGTCCTCCGCCGGGAACTGGCGAACCTGCGGGCCGCATGGCGGCTCGCGCGGCGCGGGGCGGCCGGCCGATCGCTCGACGACGCCGTGTCGATCATTGTGGCGCTGTTCGACGCGATCGCCTACCGGGACCTCGTCGAGCTGCGCGGCTGGGTCGTGGAGCTGGCCGACGACCCGGCACTCCCCACCCATCCGAATGCGGCCGTCGTGCTCGGCGCGGCGGCGGAGGTCGCCTACCACCGCGGCGACCACGCCGGCGCCGAACGCCTGGGCCGCGCCGGGCTCGCGCACGCCCGTACGCCGTCGTGGCACTGCCTGCTGCCGCTGGCGGTGGCCGCGCTGGCCCGCGGGGCGTACGCCGATGCCGTCGACCACTCCCTCGCCGCCGCCTCCGCCCTCGGCGGCCGGCCCCGGGAGTCCCTCGGGATCGCGGCGCTTGCGACGGCCTACGCCGGCGATCCCGACGCGGCGAGGGCGCTGAACGACCGGGGGGCGGCCGGAGCGGTGTCGCCCACCATGATCTCGTGGGGCGCCTACGTCGCCGGCGAGATCGAAAACGCCGCCGGGCGCGGGGAGCTGGCCGAGGCGCACTACCTGCGTGCCATCGGGCTCGCCCGGACGTCGGGCGCGACCTTGATCGTCGGCGTCGCTACGGTGGGCCTGCTGACGGTCCGCGCCGACGCCGGCCGCGTCCACGAGGCGTTGGAGGGCTACGGCGAGGTCGTCGACTACTTCGCCCGCACCGGGAACTGGACCCATCAGTGGGTCACCCTGCGCAACCTCGCCGACCTGCTGCGCCGGCTGGGCGACCACGAGCCGGCGAGGATCCTGGACGCCGCGGCCGACGGAGCGCCGGACGCCCCGGCCGGCAACCGGCCCCGCCCCGCCCCGCCCGTGCCCGACCCGGGCGCCGCCGCGCCGGCCCCCCACCGTGCCGCGGCCCTCGAGGTCGCCCGGCGCGCCAGCGCCCGCAACCTCACCATGCGATGACGGCCTGGCCGGTCGCATCGACGACAGCTCCGCGCTCGACAGCGGCCCTACGATGAGGGGCGACCGATCGACCGCCACCGTCCTCGGGGGAGTCGGCATGGGAATCGACGCACTACCGCCCTCGCTGGACCACAGCGCTAACACCCTGCTCGAGCTGGCCGGTCTCTTCCAGGCGGGGCGTCCGGAGCTGGCGCTGACCGGCCGGGCGTCGGCGCCCGGCGCGCACCAGGAGATCGCCGACGCGGTGCGGGACTTCGCCCCGTTCGCCCACGACCAGTACCAGGACGCGGTGTCGCTGCTCGCGGCGCTGTCGACGAAGCTGACCGCGGCGTCCGCCGGGTACCGCCAGGCCGACGCGGATACCGCGCGGAAGATGGACGAGTTCCTCACCGGGTCGACGTCCCGGCCCGCCGGCCGGTGACGGGGCGGTCATGACTTTCCGCGAGGACGTCGCGTACATCGAGAAGATGCGCCCCGACCAGGTCGACATCGCGGCCGAGGACTGCAAGCGCGTCGCCCGCCTCGTCGACTCGGGCCTGCCCACGGTGGACGGTCTGCGCGGGAAGGTCGAGTGGGCGGGCGACGCCCGTGACCTGTACGAGCAACGCCTGCGCGAGGCGGGCGACCTGCTGGACGCGCTGCGCGAGGGGTACCGCAAGGTCGGCATCGCGCTGGACGACTACGTGGCGGCGCAGCAGGCGGCGAAGGACCTCGTCACCACCGGCATCCATGCGGAGGGCCAGCTGGGCGCGCTGATCGCCCCGATCGTCTCGTCGCAGTCCTGGGTCGTCCAACGCTCCGCCCCGATGAAGCAGTGGAACGACCTGCGGTCGAGCACCGGGGCGACGGACTGGTTGGCGGAGCTCGGGCAGGGCGGCGACATCGACGCGGTGCGCGCGCAGGCCGATTCGCTCTGGCGCCAGGCGGACGACTGCTACACCCGGGCCGCCCGGACGGAGCAGGCCGCGCGTACGGCGTCGCTGACCATGATCAGGGCGGCCCGGGCGGCCCTGCCGGACTTCCTTGCCGACAGCGGGATGGCGGCGGAGATCATCCGGGGTGCACCCGGCCTGCGCGACGAGGTCTATCAGGCGGCGACGGACCCGAACGCCCGGCGGCCCGGTGCCGGCATCCTGGGCACCTACCAGGTTGAGGACGATCCCGACGCCCGCACCTACCCCGACGGCGTACGCGGGAGCCTGGCCGGGCTGGCCGGGGTCGAGCCGCGGGAGATCCGGGCCTCGGAGGCGGCCATTCTGGACGAGTTGGATCTGCTGGAGGCCAAGACGTTCGGCGACATCGAGCAGGAGGCGTTCCGGGTGGCCGACGAGCGGTACCCCAGCGCGGACCGGAACGACGATCAGAACGACGCCTTCCGGCACGCGTACTGGAACGCCCGCCTGACCCAGGAGTTCGGCGCGGACTGGGCGCTGCGCTACACCACCGCGCACGAGGCCATTCCCGGGAACCAGGCGGGTCGGGAGGCCATGGACCTGCACAACAACGAGATCGGTCGGGCCGTCGCGGTGGCCAACCCGGACGCCTCGCCCGAGGAACTGGCCAACCTCGTCCGGGATGCGGTCGACCAGGGTCGTACGGTGGTGATCGGCCAGGACGGGGAGTTGGCCTACAGCGACCAGGTCCGCCCGGAGGACACCGGCGCCCCCACCGCGGGGGTCCTGCCGGGTCACCCGCAGCCGGACAGGGCCGGTTCGTGATCCGCCAGTCCGCCCGGGTGGCGCTCGTCGCGACGGCGGTGCTGCTGCTCGCCGTCGCCGGCTGCACCCGCGACGCCACCTCCACCGGGGAGACGCCCGTGCCGACGACCGGCAGCACCGAGCTCTTCGACAAAATCATCGGTTTGCAGGAGAAGAAGGAGTCGGCGACCCTGCGCTCGCTGACGGACTTCGCCTGGGACGCGGTGTTCTGCTACTACGAGGGGACGCCGCACGACGAGATCAACGCCGACGTGGGCTCGGCGGTGGAGAAGCCGGGGCGGCGCCTGGCCGTCAGTGGGGCCCTGGCCGTCTTCGTCGACCAGGGGCGGGCGGTCCGCCGGCTGACGATCCCGGAGCTCGTGTTCACCAAGGGCCGCCACAGCGCGGACGTCGTGGTCGAGGGTGGGCACGCCCTCGTCGAGCCGGGCCGGGCGGCGAGCCCGTCCCCGTCGTAGCTGCGGGTCGCTGCTCAGGCCGGGGTGGTCAGGGCCGACCGCCGGCGCGTCAGGAAGTCGCGCTCCGCGCCGTTCTCCGCACGGTCGATCGCCGCGTCGTAGGCCGCCGCCGCGTCGCCGGTGCGGCCGAGCCGCCGCAGGAGGTCGGCGCGGACGGCGTGGAATACGTGGTGGCCGCCGAGGTCGAGCGCGTCCACCTGGGCGAGCGCCGCCGCCGGGCCCCGCACCTCGGCCACCGCCACCGCCCGGTGCAGGGCCGCGACGGGGCTCGGGGCCAGCGCCATCAGCTGGTCGTACAGCGTCAGGATCTGGCCCCAGTCGGTCGCGGCGGCGGTCGGCGCGTCGCTGTGCACGGCGTTGATCGCCGCCTGGATCTGGTACGGGCCCGGCCGGCCGCGCCGCAGGCACCGCCGGACGAGGGCCTGGCCCTCGGCGACGAGGCCGCGGTCCCACCGCTGACGGTCCTGGTCGGCGAGGAGCACGAGGGCGCCGTCCGGGGTGGTCCGGGTCGCCCGGCGCGACTCGGTGAGCAGCATGAGGCCGAGCAGCCCGAGAACCTCCGGCTCGTCAGGCATCAGCGCGGCCAGCAGCCGGCCGAGGCGGACCGCCTCCGCGCACAGGTCGTCACGGACGAGCCGGTCGCCGGCGCTGGCCGCGTACCCCTCGTTGAAGATCAGATAGACGACGGCCAGCACGGCGCGAAGGCGGTCCGGCAGCTCGGCCTCGCCCGGCACCCGGTACGGGATCCGCGCGTCGCGGATCTTGCCCTTGGCGCGGACCAGCCGCTGCGCCATCGTGGGCTCCGGGACGAGGAACGCCCGGGCGACCTCCGCGGTGCTCAGGCCGCCGAGCAGCCGCAGCGTCAGCGCCACCTGGGCCGCCGGCGCCAGGGCCGGATGGCAGCACGTGAAGATGAGGCGTAGCCGGTCGTCCCGCACGGGTCCCTCCTCGGCCGGTTCCTCGCGGACGTGCAGCAGCGCGGCCTGCGCGTGCCGGTCGGCCCGCGAGGCCTCCCGCCGGAGGCGGTCGATCGCCTTGTTCCGGGCGGTCGTGATGAGCCATCCCGCCGGGCTCGGCGGCACGCCGGTCTCGGGCCACCGCCGCAGCGCCGCGGCGAACGCGTCCTGCACCGCGTCCTCGGCGACGTCGATGTCGCCGAGGACGCGGACCAGGACGGCGACCGCGCGGCCGTACTCCGCGCGGAATGCCCGCTCGACCTCCGCGGTGGGCAGGGGCATGCCGTGGTCAGTCCCCGGCCTCGCCCTGCAACGGCCGCACCTCGATCGGGAGCGGGTCGACCGCCCGCGCCAGCCGGCCGGCCCAGTGCAGCGCCGCGTCAAGGTCGGGCGCCCGGAGGACCGTGAACCCACCGAGGTGTACCTAGCCCTCGACGTACGGCCCGTCGGTCATCAGAACGCCGCCGTCGGCAGCCCGCACGACGGTGGCCGTGCCGGCCGGGTGCAGGCCGCCGGAGAAGACCCAGGCGCCGGCGGCCCGCATCTCGCGGTCGAGCGCGTCGACCTCCCGCATGATCGGCTCCAGCACCTCGGGCGGCGGCGGCTCCCCGTCGGGCTGATACACGCTGAGCAGGTAATTCTTCATCGATCCCTCCAGGCGACTCTGTACGCGGACTCCACACTGCCGCGTCGCACCCACTACACGAACGGGGTCCCGCGGGATCGACACCGCGGCGACATGACCTCGCACCCGCGCCCCGGTCGATCGCCCTGAACCGCCCGCCGGCGTGCGGTTCGCCTCCGCCGGGTCGTTGCGCGATGCCTCAGTCCGGCGGCTTGGCCAGCAGCCGGTCGGCCCGGTGTGCGGAGAACCAGTCGACCTGCCGGCGCATCAGCTCGGTCGCCGGCGTCCCGCGCGGCACGCCGTAGACCGTGCCGGGGAAGTCGAGCGGCTCCTGGGCGGCCCAGATCTGGTCGTGCTGGTCCGGTGGGAGGATCCGCGCGGGCACGCCCACCGCCACCCAGCCGATCGGTACCGTGGAACCCGGCGGCAGCACGGTGTTGACCTGGACGACCCCGTGGATGCGGACCTCGCTGCCCGCGCCGACGACGCAGCCGGGGAACAGCGCCGCGCCGGTGGCCACGAAGCTGCCGTCCCCGACGCGGGCGCCGTTGAGGTGGGCGTGCGGCCCGACGAGCACGTCGTCGCCGACGATCGCGGGGTGCTCGGCCCGGCCGCGCACGAGCGCGTTCTCCATGATCAGCGTACGGGCGCCGACGTGCACCTCGCCGTCCTCGGCGGTGAGGACGGCCCCGAACAGGATCCGCGCGTCCGGCCCGGCCCGGACGGCCCCGCACAGCACGGCGGTCGGCGCCACGTACGCGCTGGGGTCGACCTGCGGTGCCCGGCCTCGGTGTTCGATCAGCACAGGGCGAGCGTGCCAGACCCGGATCGGCCGCCGCGAGCCCATCCTTAAATGAGCGCTTGCTTATATAAGTGCAGTCGCATACTCTGTGGAGGTGCACGCGTTCGACGTCCTCGGTGACCCGGTCCGGCGACGCATCGTCGAGCTGCTCGCCGATGGCGAGCGGTCGGCGGGCGAGATCGGAGCCGTGGTCCAAACGGAGTTCGGCATCTCCCAACCGGCCGTGTCGCAGCACCTGCGGGTGCTCCGCGACAACGGCTTCACCACCGTCCGCGCCGAGGGCACCCGGCGTCTCTACAGCGTCGACGCCGCGCCCCTGCGGCAGATCGACGAGTGGCTCCACCCATACCGACACATCTTCACGCAGCGCCTCGACGCCCTGGCGACAGAGCTCGCCCGGGGCAAACGGGAGCGCCGCGCGGCCGACCCGACAACGGAGGAAATCTCATGACGACCAACACCAGGGACTTCGCGAAGACCGACCACGAGCTCTACCGCCGGCAGATCCCCGCCGGCGAGGCGCGCTGCGCAGTGTTCCGCCGCACCTACGACGCCGCCATCGACGACGTGTGGGACGCCTGCACCAACCCCGAGCGGCTGCGCCGCTGGTACGCGCCGGTCGAGGGCGACCTGCGCGCGGGCGGCAGGTTCAGCCAGGGCGACTTCGGCCCGGGCCGGGTCGTCCGGTGCGAGGCGCCCCGGCTGCTGACCGTCGCGCTCGGGGAGGGCGACAGTGGCGAGCCGGGCCCGGACGAGATCGAGCTGCGCCTGCGCACCGGTGACGACGGCACCACCGTGCTGGAGTTCGAGCACGCGACGACCCTCGACTCGCACACCATCGGCGGCGAGGTCTACGACGCGGTCTACTGCATGGGCGGTGGCTACGGCCCCCGCCTGGTGACCCTCGACCAGCATCTGCGGGGCGAGCTGCCCGCCGACATCGACCCCGCCGCGCTGCACCTGCGCCCGGAACTGCTGCCCGCTATCAACAACAGCATGGCGGCGCTGGCCGAGCTGCTCGAGGCGGACAAGAACCGCTGACGGGGCACAAGCCGGCGGCGCACGGCGCCCGACCGCCCGGCGGCGCCGGTCGGGCGGTCGGGCGGCGCCGGTCAGGCGGTCGGGCGG
>DASQDS010000069.1:0-11817 GCA_035634075.1 Pilimelia sp.
CCTCCTCCAGCCACGCGATGGCGTCGAGGATCTCCCGGGCCTCGTCGGTGCCCAGCGCCGCGCAGTACTCCTTCGTCCGAGCCACCCCCGCACCGAGCATCAGGTGCGCGTCGATGGCGCCGGTTGCGTCCATGCTGGTCCGACGGGCGCGATGAATCAGCAGCGCGTCCTCGACGGCGCCGGCATGCCAAAGTTGCGCGGCGCAGATCCGCATCAGGGAGGTGTTGCCGGGAACGGTGCCCACTCCGGCGTACGTGTCCGCTTCGTGCCGGGTCTCCCGGATGAGGATCTCCCGAACCGCCGGCAGCATGTCGGCGCCGACGCGCAGGCCATGGGTGGCCAGGTACTGGTCGGCGTCCCGCTCGTATCGGTCATAGCTGTCCATCGCCATGCGCCCGTTGTAGCAGGAGCGGTCAGCGCTGTGCCCGGCGCAGGCCGGCGTACTGGGCGACCGCGAGGCCGAGGACCGCCAGCGCCTGCGCGGCGACAACCGCGACGCCGGGCGCCGTGAGCGCGTCGGCGGTCACCGCGTGCAGCAGGCTCCCGAGGATCCAGGCGCCGTTGGCCGCGAGCACGCCGCGCACCGCGCGGTGGCTGAGCTCGCGCCGGGTCGCGGTGTGCCAGACCCAGGCGGCGTACGCCAGCAGGAACGCCCCCGCCGGCAGGGTGAGCGCCAGCGGGGTGCCGAGCAGCCCGTCGATCGCCCAACCGGCCGCCAGCAGGCCGGCACCCATGCCGCCGGAGGCGGCCGCGTCCAGCCGCAGCACCAGCCGCAGGAACGCGTCGGCGGCACGCGGGGGCGCGGTCGGCCGCGTGGTGCCGGTGTTCGTGCCGTGGGTCATCGTCATCGCCGTCTCCCGTTCTCCGCGTCGGGTGGTGCCCCGACGGCACCAGCGTGCGGCGTCTCCGGGCGGGGTGTCGATTACCTCGCAGGTAGGGCGGGGGCGGGGCCGGCCGACATATTCCGTTGCGACGCCCGGCGCCGCTCTGCTGCACTACGGCGAGTGGCCCAGCGCGAGCGGTGCGGTGGCCGGCGCGAGAGGAGCGGGCGATGGGCGGAGCGGTCATGTTCACCCAGGAGGTAACCGCCCCCCATCGTGAGGACATGACGCTCAGTGCGAGCCCACAACCTTGGCATCCTGGCGCACGTCGACGCCGGTAAGACCAGCCTGACCGAGCGGCTGCTGTACGCCGCCGGCGTGATCGACGAGATCGGCAGCGTCGATCACGGCAACACGCAGACCGACTCCCTGGCGTTGGAGCGGCAGCGCGGCATCACCATCAAGTCCGCCGTCGTGTCGTTCGTCATCGACGGCGTGACGGTCAACCTGATCGATACGCCCGGCCACCCGGATTTCATCGCCGAGGTGGAGCGGGTGCTGAGCGTGCTGGACGGCGCCGTGCTGGTGGTCTCCGCCGTCGAGGGCGTCCAGGCACAGACGCGGGTGCTGATGCGCACCCTGCAGCGGCTGCGCATCCCCACCCTGCTCTTCGTCAACAAGCTGGACCGGCGCGGCGCCCGGTACGACGGCGTGCTGCGGGAGATCGCGGCGAAGCTGACGCCTGCCGTCGTGCCGATGGGTTCGGCCGCCGGCCTCGGGACGCGCGGCTGCGCGTTCACGCCCTACGGCCCCGGCGACGCCGGGTTCGTCGCGCGGCTCCGGGAGACGCTCGCCGAGCACGACGACGCGCTGCTCGCCGCGTACGTGCGGGACGAGACCGCGCTGTCGTACGGCGCGCTCGAGCGGGAGCTGGCGGACCAGACAGCCCGGGCGCTGGTGCACCCGGTCTACTTCGGGTCGGCGATCAGCGGCGCCGGGGTCGGGGCGCTGGCCGCCGGCGTCACGCGGTGGCTGCCGGCGGCAGCGGCCGATGTCGACGCGCCCGCCTCGGGCGCCGTGTTCAAGGTCGACCGGGGACCGGCCGGCGAGAAGGTCGCCTACGTGCGGATGTTCGCCGGCACGGTGCGCACGCGGGACCGGCTGCGGTTCGCCGGTGACCGGGAGGGCAAGGTGACCGCGATCGCCGTCTTCGACGACGGTGCGGCGGTCGGGCGGGACGCGGTCGGTGCGGGGCGGATCGGCAAGCTGTGGGGCCTGGACGACATCCGTGTCGGCGACACGGTCGGCGTCCCGCACGGCGCGCGTCCCGGGCGGCACCAGTTCGCCCCGCCGACGCTGGAGACCGTCGTGCTGCCCCGCCGGCCCGCCGACAGGGGCGCGTTGCACGTCGCGCTCTCCCAGCTCGCCGAGCAGGACCCGCTGATCAACCTGCGGCAGGACGACGAGCGGCAGGAGATCTCCGTCTCCCTCTACGGCGAGGTCCAGAAGGAGGTCATCGAGGCGACGCTCGCGGCGGACTTCGGCCTCGGCGTGACGTTTCGCGAGACGACGACGATCTGTATCGAACGGCCGACCGGCGTGGGCGCCGCCGCCGAGTTCATCGGCGTGCCGCCCAACCCGTTCCGGGCCACGGTCGGGCTGCGGGTGGAGCCGGCGCCCGTCGGCGCCGGCGTGGACTTCCGGCTGGCCGTGGAGCTCGGCGCCATGCCGCTGGGCTACTTCACGGCGGTGGAGGAGACCGTGCGGGAGACCCTGCGGCAGGGGCTGTCCGGCTGGCAGGTGACCGACTGCGTGGTGACCATGACGCACGCCGCCTACAAGCCGCCGCCGAGCACGGCGGGGGACTTCCGCCACCTGACGCCGCTGGTGCTGATGAGCGCCCTGGCGGCGGCCGGCACCGCGGTGTCCGAGCCGATGCACCGGTTCCGGCTGGAGCTGCCGGCCGACCTGCCCGGCGCCGTCCTGCCCGTGCTGACCCGGCTGCGGGCCGTGGCGCTCGCCCCGGTGCCCGGGGGAGCGTCGTGCGTGCTGACCGGCGAGATCCCGGCGGCCCGGGTGCACGAGCTCCAGCAGCGGCTGCCGGGGCTGACCCGGGGGGAAGGGGTGCTGGAGAGTGCCTTCGCGCGGTACCGGCCGGTGCGCGGGACCGTCCCCCACAGACCGCGCTGGGACCACAACCCGCTCAACCGCAAGGAGTACCTGCTGCGGGTGGTGCGGCGCACGAGCGGGCGGCGCGATGATGGCTGACCGTCCGGCGCCGGCCCGACGGCGGCACCTGTGGTAGACCGTGGCGGAACCGCGACCCGAGGGAGACCGAAATGATCATCGTGGCAGGGGCGATCCAGGTGGACCCGGCGGCGCGCGCCGCGTACCTCGCCGGCTGCGTGGCCGTCGTCGAGCAGGCGAGGGCCGCCCCCGGCTGCCTGGACTTCGCGATCTCGGCCGACGTGGTGGAGCCGGGCCGGATCAACGTGTACGAGCGGTGGGACTCCGACGCGGCCGTCGAGGCCTTCCGCGGTGCGGGCCCCGACACCGGCCAGCGCGAGGCGATCCTGGACGCCGACGTCATGCGGTACCGCATCGCCGCCACCGAGCCCGCGTGACGGGCGACGGGCGGGAGGAACCGCTGGCCGGAGGCAACGTCACCGCGGGCGTCGTGCGGGTCGGGGACACCGTGCGGCGCCCCGTCGGGCCGTGGACGGCGGCGGTCGACGCGCTGCTGTTGCACCTGCACGACGCCGGCTTCACCGGCGCCCCCCGCCCGCTGGGCCGCGACGAGCAGGGCCGGCAGGTGCTGGAGTACGTGCCGGGGGAGGTCGAGGACCACGCCGGCACGTACCCCCTCGGCGACCTGGTGGCGATCGGCCGGCTGCTGGCCGACCTGCACCGCGCGACGGCTACCTTCGCTCCGCCGCCCGGCGCTGCCTGGCAGCGGGTCATCGCGCCGGACGCGGAGGAGCTGGTCTGCCACAACGACGCGGCGCCGTGGAACCTCGTCCGCTCCCGGCGCGGCTGGGTCCTGATCGACTGGGACGGCGCCGGCCCGGCCTCGCGCCGGTGGGAGCTGGCGTACGCCGCGCAGAGCATGGCCGGGATGCGGCCAGATCGCCCGCCGCGGGAGTCGGCGGACCGGCTGCGGGCCTTCGTGGCCGGGTACGGGCTGGCGGAGGAGCTGCGGCCCGGGCTGGCGGACATGCTCGGCCGCCGAGCCCGGGCGATGTACGACCTGCTGCGCCAGGCTGCGGAGCAGGGTCGGCAGCCGTGGGCCCGGATCTGGCTCGACGACGGCCCGTACTGGGGCGCGACGGCCGACTACCTCGACAGGCACGTGGACCTGTGGCGAGCGGCGCTGGACTGACCGCCGTTGGCTAGCGCCGGGTGGTGCGCAGCATCCCGGGGATCAGGACGGCGGCGACGGCGACGTGCATGAGGGCCAGGATGGTCTTCGTACCGGCGGTGGCGCCCACGCCGAACAGCGGCACCATCGACACCAGCAGCACGGCGACGGCGAGGATCGTCCAGATCAGCGCGGCGCGGCGGGGGATGAGGCGCTCCAGGACTTCCAGGGCCGCCCAGCCGAGCAAGGCGGAAACCAGCGCGAAGCCGAGCGCGATCGGCAGCGGGACGGCGCCGGCTTCGTTCCCGTTCTTCGGGTCGACGACGAGGTCCACGTCGACGGCCTTGGCGATCGCCCAGAGCAGGCCGGTGGCGACCACGGCGCCGAGGACGGCGAGCGCCCTGTCGCGGGTGGCGGTGCGGGAGCGCTGGGACGGGGCGTGCGAGATCTCTGTCATGGCCGAGACCGTACCAGATTGTCCTGCACAAGACTATCTTAAATTCAACTAGTCCGTAGCCTGCCCGTCTCCTGTCGGCGGACCGGGGCTTCGCATGGTGCCGCGCACCCGAGCCGGCCCTGCACCAACTCCTCCAGGACCCGCAGGAAGGCGGCCCGGTCCTCGGCCGGGAGGCCGGCCAGCACGTCGGCCTGGATCCGGGTGGTGACCTCCGTGGCGCGCCGGACGACCTTCTCGCCCGCCTCGGTGACCGCCACGATCCGGGCCCGGCGGTCAGTCGGCGCGGGGTGCCGCTCCGCCAGGCCGGCCCGCTCCAGCTCGTCGAGGGTGACCACCATCGTGGTCTTGTCCACGCCACACATCTCGCCGAGCTGGCGCTGCGTGCGCCCACCGGGCAGCGCCGCGGTCAGGACACAGAAGGCGCGCTGGGAGATGCCGAGCTCCGCCAGCCCGACCGCGTACTCCGCGCCGAGCGCGTGGGTGGCCCAGGACAGCAGGAACATCAGGTCGGGCGCCGGCGGCCTGGGGCTCATCTGCCCAGCGTACAAGGCCGTCCCGCGGCCGAACTGTCTCGCACCGGACGAATGGGTTGTCAACGCTTCTTGACAGAATGCGCGCTGTCAACGTACCTTGACAGACATGAAGGACACGCAGGAACTCGCCGCCGCCGCCGGCGCGGCGGATCCGGGCACGGGCCTGCGCGCCGTCGCCGCGCTGCGCAAGCTCGTCGAGCAGCTGGAGCGGGTCCAGGTCCGGAATGCCCGGGCGCAGGGCTGGGCCTGGCAGGCGATCGCCGACGCGCTCGGCGTGACCCGGCAGGCGGTCCACCAGAAGCACGCCCGCCGCGACGCAGACTGAAGGAGAGATCATGTTCGAGCGGTTCACCAAGGAAGCCCGGCAGATCGTGATCGAGAGCATCGCGGCGGCCGAGCGGCTCGGCGAGGACAAGGCGGGGCCGGCGCACCTGCTGCTCGCCCTGGCCACCACCGGCGGCGCCGGCGCCCAGGTGCTGGCCGACCGCGGCATCACCGCAGCGAGTCTGCAGACCGCCGTCACCGACGCCCGCCGCCGGGCCGGCCTGACCGAGGACGAGGTGGCCGCCCTGCGCACGGTGGGCATCGAAGCGGACGAGGTGTTCCGGCGGCTGGAGGAGGCGTTCGGCCCGGACGCGTTGGCCGCGACAGACCCACCGCCGAAGCGGCGCCGCGGCCTGCTCGGCAGCCCGATGGAAGCCCCGGCGAGGAAGGTCCTGGAGCTGAGCCTGCGGGAGGCCATCGCCCTGGGCGACCGCCACATCGGCTCCGAGCATGTCCTGCTCGGCCTGCTCCGCCAGGGCGTCGACGGCCCCGTCGGCGCGGCGCTGACGGCCCGGCAGGTGACCTACGACCACGTCCGCCAGCGGGTGCTGGCCGCGCGGCACGGGGTGGCCTGATCCGCGTCCGGCGGCCGCCCTTTCCCTCAGGTCCCGGCGGAACCGGCCGAACTGTCAACCATGGTCGGAGGCCTGCCACAGGTGCGCCCGAACCCCGGCGTCGCCGAGGTGATCGACGCCCGCGCGGTCCGCACGGTGTTTCAACCCCTGGTCCGCCTGGCGGACTCGGCCGTGCTGGGGTACGAGGCGCTCAGCCGCGGTCCCGCGGGCACCGACTGGGAGTCGCCGGCGGCACTGTTCGCCGCCGCCCGCCGGGCCGGCCGCGACGCCGAGCTCGACTGGGTGTGCCGCGCCGCGGCGTACCGGGCCGCGCTCGCCGCCGGCCTGCCCGACAACGTCACGCTGTTCGTCAACATGGAGCCGGCGGCGTGGCGCACCCCGTGCCCACCTGACCTGGTCGGCGGGATGGCGGCGGGTGGGCGGTTGCGGGTGGTCACCGAGATGACCGAGCGGGCCATCGCCGACGACCCGGCGGGCCTGCTGCTGGCCGCGGCCAACTGCCGCGCGGCCGGCCAGGGCGTCGCCCTCGACGACGTGGGCGCCGACCCCGCCTCGCTGGCGCTGATGCCGTTCGCCCACCCGGACGTGGTGAAGCTGGACATGCACCTGCTGCGCCGGCCGCGGGAGCGGTACGTCGCACACGTGGTCAACGCCGTGCTGGCGTACGCGGAAAGCACCGGGGCCACGATCCTCGCCGAGGGCATCGAGACCCCCGAGCACCTGGAAGTGGCCCGCACCATGGGCGCCACGATGGGGCAGGGCTGGCTGTTCGGCCGGCCCGGCCCGCTGCCCGCCACGGTGGCGGCGGTACGGAAACCGGTGCCGCTGATCGCCGCCCCGGACACCGCCCCGCCCGGCCGGCGCGCCGCGACGCCGGTGGAACTCGTGGCGGCCGCCCGGCCGCTGCGGCGTACGACCAAGTCGTTGCTCATGCCCATCAGCCGGTACCTGGAGGCCAAAGCCGGCGACGCCGACGAGCCGCCCGTCCTGCTGGCCTGCTTCCAGGACGCGCGCTTCTTCACCGCCGCCACCGCGCGCCGGTTCACCGGCCTGGCGGGCAGCGCCGCGTTCGTGGCTGCGCTCGGGGTCGACCTGCCCGGGGAGCCCGCGCCCGGGGTGCGCGGCGCCCGGCTCGCCGCCGGCGAACCTCTGGCCCGGGAGTGGAACGTCATCGTGGTGGGCCCGCACTTCGCCGCCGCTCTGGTGGCCCGGGAGGTGGGCGGGACCGGGCCGGACGCGGAGCGCCGCTTCGACCACACGGTCACGTACGACCGCCCGCTGGTGCTGGCGGCGGCCCGTTCGTTGCTGCACTGGCTCACGCCCGCGCCGAGCGTCGGTCCGCTGCTGACCGGCTGAGGCGACCGGCGCGGCGCGCCGCTGCCGGCGCCCCGGGAACCTCGCCGGTAAGGTGCGGCGCATGTCGACGCCCGACGCTCTGGCGGCGTGGGTGGCCGGCCCAGGCGTGCCGGCGATGGCCGCCCCCGCCGCCGACGTGGTCGACGCCTGGCTGGCGAACCGCCGCCTCTCCGCGCACACGCGGGCGGCGTACCGCCGCGACGTCACCGGCTGGCTGGCGTGGTGCGCCGCGCGGGGCCGGGACCCGCTGGCGGCCACGTTCCTGCACCTCAACGAGTACGCCCGCGCGCTGGAGGCCACCGTGGACGGGCGCACCGGCCGGCCACCGGCGGCCGCGACGGTCGCCCGCAAGCTGTCCGCACTGTCCAGCTGGTACGGCTTCCTGGCGCGGCTGGGCGCGGTGCCGGCGAACCCGGTGACCGGCGCGGACCGCCCACGGGTGGACCGCGACCACTCGGCGACGGTGGGCCTCACCCCGGCGGAGGTGGACGCGTTGCTCGCCGCCGCCGACGACGCCGATGGGCTGATCGGCGCCCGGGCGCGGGCCGCGGTGGCGCTGCTGGCCGACCTGGGCCTGCGCGTCGGCGAGCTGACCTCCCTGGACATCGTGGACCTGGGCTACGAGCGCGGCCATCGCAGCGTGCGGTTCGTCGGCAAGGGCGGCCGGCCGCGCCGGCGCGCGCTGACCCCGGGTACGGCCGCGGCCGTGGACGCGTACCTGGCGCAGCGGGCGGCCGTGGCCGGCGTACCGGTGGCCGACCTCGCCGGCCCGCTGCTGGCCACCGCCACCGGCGGGCGGCTGGACCGGCACGCCGTGTTCCGCCTGGTCCGCCGCCTCGCCAAGGCGGCGGGGATCCCCGGCTGGGCCCGGCTGTCCCCGCACTCGCTGCGGCACGCGTTCGCCACCACCGCCCGCGCGGAGGGCGTGCCGCTGGAGGACGTGCAGGACGCGATGGGACACGCCGACCCGCGCACCACCCGGCGCTACGACCGGGACCGGCACAACCTGGACCGCGACCCGGCGTACGCGATCTGGGCCGCGCGGGCGCGGCGCCGCGCGCCGGGCTGAAGCCGGCACTGGACCGCGGGGAACCCGACGGGTGCGGCGTTCGTCACAATGAGGGGCCGCCGTGCCCGCGCCGGACTCACCGTGTCGGTCACTGGACTAGAAATATATGTACGTCGATAGAGGGGGAGCCGTGGCGGTGCAGATCGTCTACGAGACCCACTCGGTGACCACGGACAACGAGGCCGGGGTGGCCACCGGGTGGCTGCCGGGCGAGCTGTCGCCGCAGGGTCGCGCGCTGGCCGAGCAGCTTGGCTACCGGCGGCGCGGTGGAGCGGTCGTCGCCGTTTTCACCTCGGACCTGCACCGGGCGCTGCAGACGGCGCGGATCGCGTTCGACGGCAGCGGGCTGCCCATTTACACCGACGCCCGGCTCCGCGAGTGCAACTACGGCACGCTGAACGGGGCACCGGTCACGCTGTTCTCCGATCGCCGCCGGGAGCGCATCGAGCGGCCGTTCCCGCGCGGCGAAAGTTACCGGCAGGTCGTGGACCGCACCCGGTCGTTCCTGCGGGACCTGTCGGGCCGCTTCGACGGCACGACGGTGGTGGTCATCGCCCACACGGCCAACCGGTGGGCGCTGGACCACCTGCTGTGCGGGCGGGCGATGGCCGACCTGGTGGACGCGCCGTTCGACTGGCAGGAAGGCTGGTTCTACGAGCTGCCGACCGGCTGGACGGGCTGAGCCGCCCGGGTTAGAGCACCCGCGGCGGGGTGTTGCCGGCGGCAATGATGGCCTGGCGGATCGGCACCGCGGCCAGCAGCGCGAACCCGACCACAAAGAAGATCAACAGGGACACCAGGCCGACCCGGTAGCTGTTGGTGAGCTGGAAAACCAGGCCGAAGGCCAGCGGCCCCAGCCAGCTCGTCCCCTTGTCGCTGATCTCGTAGAAGCCGTAGTACTCGCCCTCCTTGCCGGCCGGGATCAGCTGGCTGAACAGTGACCGGCTCAGCGCCTGGCTGCCGCCGAGCACCACGCCGATGGCGGCGCCGAGCACCATGAACTGCGCCGGCTCCCGCGCGGGCAGCCGGAAGGCCGCGATGATCACGAGGGTCCACAGCGCCAGGCTGAGCAGGACGGTCTTCCACGCCCCGATGCGGGCGGCCAGGGCGCCCAGTGCCAGCGCGCCGCCGAAGGCCAGGAACTGCACGAGCAGGATGGTGATGATGAGGGTGTCCTGCTCGAGCAGCAACTCCTCGGTGCCGTACTGGCTGGACAGGGCGATGACGGTCTGGATGCCGTCGTTGTAGATCAGGTAGGCCAGGAGGAAGAACAGGGTCAGCGGGTACGCGCGCATGCCGCGCACGGTGTGCACCAGCTGCCGGAAGCTGCCAGTCAGCAAGCCACCGCCACGGCTCACCGCCACGGGCGGATGCTCGCGCAGCCACCGCAGGGGCACCAGGGTGAACACCGCCCACCACACCCCGGCGGACACGATGGACCAGCGGGCGAGGTCGAGGGTGCGCTGGTCGTCGCCCTCGACGCCGAACGCGGTGACCGCGGCGAGGTTCAACGCCAGCAGCACGCCGCCGCCCAGGTAGCCGACCGCCCAGCCGCGGCTGGAGATGGCGTCACGCTCGTCGGGGCCGCCGAGCTGCGGCAGGAACGAGTTGTAGACGACGAGGGCGGCGCCGAAGGCCACGTTCGCGATGATGAACAGCAGGCCCCCGAGCAGGTACCGCTCGCCGGTCACGAACGCCATGCAGACGGTGGCCGCGGAGCCCAGGAACGCCGCGCCGCCGAGCAGCCGCCTCTTGTGCGCGGAGCGGTCCGCGACCGCGCCCATCACCGGGAACGTGAAGACCGACAGGAAGACCGACAGCGAGACAAGGTACGGGAAGTACGACCCGGCGGCGACCCGGATGCCGAGCGGGTGCACGAACCCACGGCACTCCTCGGCGCCGAGCGGGCAGCCGGCCGCCTGCTCGGTGACGGCGGTGATGAACGGGCCGAGGAAAACCGTGATGACGGTCGTGTTGAACGCCGACATCGCCCAGTCGTAGAAGTACCAACCGGTCCGCTCCCGGCGGGTGCTCGCGGGCGCCGCCGCCGGCGCCACGGTCTCGGCCATCGGTCCTCCTCCACACCTGCCGGCGCTGTCCCGGCCGGACCCGCCGGCCTCAGGTGGCCCGGTCGGGGGGCCACAAGCCGCGGCTGCTGTACACGTCGCGCAGTACGTCCACGCGATCGGTCATGATGCCATCAACGCCAAGATCAAGTAGCCGATGCATCTCGGCGGGCTCGTCGATCGTCCACACGTGCACGTGCAGACCCAGCCGGTGGGCGTACGACACGAACCGCCGGTCCACCACCGGCAGCCCCCGGTAGCGCGGCGGGACCTGCGCCGCGGCCACCGACGGCGGCAGCGCCAACCGCCGGCCGGTGAGGCTGCCGGCCCGCAGCCGGGCCACCGAACGCATCCCCAGCGACGTCGCCACCGCCGGACCGGCCAGCGACCGCAGCCGGGCCAGCCGGGCGTCGCTGAACGACGCGAGCAGCACCCGGTCGGCGGCCCCCGCCGCCAGCACCGCACGCACCGCGGGAACCACGGCCGCGTCCGCCTTCACGTCGATGTTGAAGCGCACGTCGGGCCACGCGGTCAGCACATCCGCCAGCGCGGGTACGGCCGCCGCGCCACCGACCCGCACGGTGGCCAGATCCGCCCAGCGCAGCGCGTCCACCCGGCCCGCCCGTCCGGTCAGGCGCTGCAGGCACTCGTCGTGGAACACCACCGGCACCCCGTCGGCCGTGGCGTGCACATCCGTCTCCACGTACCGGTAACCCAGCGCGACGGCCCGGGCGAACGCCTCGGCGGTGTTCTCGTCACCGGCCGCCGCGCCGCCGCGGTGCGCGAAGGCCAGCGGGGCGGGGGCCGCCAGGTACGCGAAGCGTGGCACGCCCGCAGTATGCGGGACGCGGGCGGACCGCGCCGATGCCCGCCCCCCGGCGACCGCCAGTAGGGTGTCGCCATGCGGGTGCTCGGGATCGACGTGGGCACCTCGACGACGGTCGCCGCCGTGCGGGCAGCGGGCGGCCCGGCCCGCCCGCTGCTGTTCGACGCCACGCCGCTGCTGCCCTCGGCCGTCTTCCTGCAACCGGGCGGCGCGCTGCTCGTCGGCGGCGACGCCCAGCGCGCGGCGCGGCTCGACCCGGCCCGCTACGAGCCGCACCCCAAGCGACGCATCGACGACGGCACGGTGCTCCTGGGCCCCGCCGACGTGCCGGTGCCCCACCTGATCGGCGCCGTCCTGCGGGCCGTCGCCGACGAGGCGCGGCGCCAGCTCGGCGGCGTCGACGAGGTGCGGCTCACCCACCCGGCCGGGTGG
>DASQDS010000070.1:0-24546 GCA_035634075.1 Pilimelia sp.
TGGCGGTGCCGCCGCGCGCGACCGGCCAGCGTCGCGCGGATCCTCTCCGCTGGCGGGGCCTCGTCGGCAAGGGCGGCGAAGGCCCCCCGGATGGCTTCGGTGTCGATCATTCCTTCTCCCTCACCGGCTGCAGCGCGGCGACGTCGCGCAGCTTGGCCAGCGCACGCGACGCCTGGCTGCGTACCGTCCCCTCCGCGCAGCCCAGCAGCGCGGCGATGTCGCCGTCGGTCATGTCCTCGTAGAAGCGCAGAGCGATCACCATGCGCTGGCGGGTCGGCAGGGTCCGGATCACCTGCAGGACCGCCGCGCGCTGCACCACCGCCTCGGCGCTGTCCTCGGCCGGTTCGGGCCGGTGGGCCCGTTCCCGGCGGAGGGTGGCCGCGACCCGGCGGCGGGTGGACAGCAGCTCGTTGATGATCATTTTGCGCAGGTAGGAGTCCGGGGCGTCCAGGTCGCAGATCCGCGCCCACCTCGGTTGGGCCTTGACCAGCACTTCCTGGACGACATCCTCGGCCAGGTGTGGATCGCCGGCGAGCACCGTCGCCTGCCGCAACAGTGCCGGCAGCCGCGCCGCCACGTACTCCTCGAATGTCACCCGGCCCTCCCCGCTCACCTTCCCCACACGAAGCTGCGGGCCGGTCTCGTTGCACGGCGGCCGACAACCAACCCCGACAAGCGCGGAGGCCGTTGACGCATTCCTACTAAACACATAGATTTACTTGGCTGGATGAGGAGAGGTCGGCGACCCGGAGGTGGGCACGTGAGCGAGCTGGATCCCGTCGACGAGGCCGGCTACGACCGGCTGCGCGCGCGGCAGTGGCTGGCCGGCGGGGCCCGCGGCGACGGCTTCTCCCGCCGGGACCTGATGCGGCTGGCCGCGGCAATGGGGGCGGCGGCCGTCGGGGCGGCGGCCGTCGGGGCCGGGCACGCCCCGGCCCGCGCCGCCGACGCCGCCGGGCCGATCGTGAAGCCACTGCCGCCGGAGCTGTTCGTCACCCTCGGCACCAACGCGGAGATGCGCTGGGAGGCGATGGCGGGCCAGGGCTACCTGGTGCCCACCGACAGGTTCTTCGTCCGCAACCACACCAGCACGCCGCTGCTGGACGCCGACACCTGGCGGCTGCGCCTCTTCGGCACCGGGCTGCGCGGCTCGCCCGGGCCGGACAGCCCGGTGGAGCTCAGCTACCAGGACCTGCGCCGGCTGCCCACGCACAGCCAGTCCGCGCTCGTCGAGTGCGCCGGCAACGGGCGCAGCTTCTTCACCACCCAGCAGGGGCAGAGCGTGGCCGGCACGGCCTGGAAGCTCGGCGCGGTCGGCGTGGCCAGGTGGCGTGGGGTGCGGCTGTCGACCGTGCTGCGCCACGCCGGCCTGACCCGCGGCGCCGTGGACGTCCTCCCGCAGGGGCTGGACGCGGACTTCGTCACCGGCGGGGTCAACCTCGGCCCCGTCCGCCGGCCGCTGCCCGTTGGCAAGGCCCTGGACGACGTGCTGCTGGCGTACGAGATGAACGGCGCCCCGCTGCCGAGCGACCACGGCTTCCCGGTGCGCCTGGTGGTGCCGGGCTGGATCGGCATCTCCTCGATCAAGTGGCTGGGCTCGATCGAGGTCGCGGCCGGCCCGCTGTTCTCGCCGTGGAACACGCAGTTCTACCGGCTGTTCGGCCCGGACTACCCGGCGGCGGGGCAGCTCATCGGCCGACAAGGGATCAAGAGCGCCTTCGAGCTGCCGTGGAACGCGAGCATCCCGGCCGCCACGCCGACGGTGCTGCGCGGCCGGTCCTGGTCGGGCAACGCCACCATCCGGGCGGTCGAGGTCAGTACGGACGACGGGCGCACCTGGCGGCCGGCCCGCCTGAACCGGGCGGACGCGGGGCGGGCCTGGCGGCGCTGGGAACTGCCCTGGCGCCCGCCCGTCGCCGGCCCGGTCACACTGCGGGCCCGGGCCACAGACGCCACCGGCGCGAGCCAGCCCGACCAGGCCCGCTACAACACCCTCGGGTACCTGTTCGACGGCGTCGTCGCGCACCCGGTCACGGTCGTCTGACCGCCAAGGCGGGCGGGCGGGCTCAGCGCCCCGGGCCAGGGCGCGGTCACGACGCCGGACAGCGTCCGACAGCAGGCTCGAAGTGGCCGAAACGACGAGCGCCGGAGATGTTCGACCGGGCGCAAAGCTACAAAATTGCTCCCGTCGGCCGACGTGAGGAGACGTCACTGCGGTCCTCCACCGGCGCGGCCGCCTGGGTCTCCCGGGGAGTATGGATGAGTTCCGTCTGGTCACGGTGCCGGCATCCACACCACCAGCCAGACCATCGGGCAGATGGACGTGGTGCAGAGCAGGATCAACGAGGTGCTGGCGGACCAGGCGACGATGGTCCGGGCGTTCGAAGCCTGACGGCGGCCGGGCTCAGCGGCGCCCGCCGGCCGGGTCGCGGTCGCGGCGGACGATCGTCTTGCGGCCCTTGATGGTGGCGCGCCGCAGCGACGTGATGACCTCGTCGGCGGCCGGCGTGGGCACCTCCACCAGGGAAAACCTATCGGTGATCTCGATGGCGCCGATGTCGCGCCCGCTGAGCCGGGTCTCGCCGGTGATCGCACCGACAAGGTCCTGCGGGCGGACGCCGGCGCTGCGCCCGACGCCGAGGTAGAGCCGGACGGTCGACCCGTTCGACCCGCGCGGCCGCTGCCCGTCCCGCCGTTCCCGTGCGGGCGGGCCCGCGACCGCCTGCGGGATCTCCTCGGCGTCGTCGGTGTCCGTGCCGCTCAGCTCGTGGGCGAGCTTGACGGCGGCGAGCGCCACCTCCATGACGTCGAACTCGTCGGTGAGCGTCTCCACCACCACGCGGAAGCGCTCCAGGTCGTCGGTGAGCAGGCTCTCCTGGAGGGCGGCGCGGGTGAGCTCGAGGCGGCGCGCCTGCAGGTCGGCCACCGTGGGGATCTTCTGCACGCCGATCCGCTGGCCGGTCGCCCGTTCGATCGTCTTGAGCATCCGGTGTTCCCGGGGCTCCGCGAGCGTAATGGCCGCGCCCTCGCGGCCGGCCCGGCCCACCCGGCCGATGCGGTGCACGTACGCGTCGGCCGCCGCGGGCAGGTTGTAGTTGAAGACGTGGGTGAGCCGGTCGATGTCCAGCCCGCGGGCGGCGACGTCGGTGGCGATGAGCAGGTCGGCGGTGCCGGCGCGCAGGCGCCGGACGACCCGGTCCCGGTGTTCCTGGCTCATCCCGCCGTGCAGCGCCTCCGCGCGGTGACCGCGGCCGTTGAGGCTCTCGGTGAGCTGGTCCACCTCCTCCCGGGTGCGGCAGAAGACGATGGCCGCGGCGGGCGCCTCGACGTCCAGGAGGCGGCCGAGCGCGGCGGCTTTGTGCGCCCTGGCCACCAGGTATGCCACCTGCCGCACGAGGGGCGCCTCATCCGGGGCGACCGCCGGCCGGCCCATCTGGATGCGGACCGGGTCGCGCAGGTGCCGGCGGGCGATCGCGTCGATCCGGGCGGGCATCGTCGCGGAGAACAGCACCGTCTGCCTCTGCTCGGCGGTCTCGTCCAGGATCGCGTCGATGTCCTCGGCGAAGCCCATGTCGAGCATCTCGTCGGCCTCGTCCAGCACCACCGTCCGTACCCCGGCGAGGGCCAGCGTGCCGCGGCCGATGTGGTCCAGGGCGCGGCCCGGGGTGGCGACGACGACGTCGACGCCGCGCTCCAGCGCCTCCAGCTGCCGGCCGATCGGCTGCCCGCCGTAGATCGGCAGGACCCGGACGCCGAGGTCCCGGCCGTAGCGGTGGAACGCCTGCGAGACCTGCATGGCGAGTTCCCGGGTGGGGACCAGCACCAGCGCGGCGGGGCCGCCGTCGGCCCCGCCGCCGGCCACCCGGTGCAGCACCGGCAGGGCGAACGCGGCCGTCTTGCCGGTGCCCGTCGCTGCCTGCCCGAGCACGTCGCGGCCCGCCAGCAGGGGCGGGATGGCCTCCTGCTGGATCGGGGTGGGCTCCTCGTACCCGAGGTCGGCGAGCGCGCGCAGCAGCTCCGGGCGCAGCGGCAGATCGGCGAACCCGGTCGGCTCGTCGGGTTGGTGCGGTGTCATCGGTGGCCTTCCCCCTGTACGGGCTTCGAACGTGCGGTGCTGGCCCGGTCGGGGTCCGCGCCCGCGGTGGTGGAGCGGGTGTCGCCGTGGCCGCCGTGCCAGTCCAGGATCAGCAGGCAGGCGTCGTCGGGCAGGGTCGGCCCCGCGACGGCGAGGACGGCATCGCCGAGCACGCGGGCCACCTCGCGCGGATGCAGCCCGGTCAGGCCCCGAAGCCGCGCGGGCAGGTCCACGGCGGCCGCGCCGCGTTCCAGCATGCCGTCGGTGAGCAGCACCAGCCGGTCGCCGGGCCGCAGTGAGACGCCGGTCGCGCGGTACGCCTCGGTCCCGCGGACGCCGAACGGCCGGTCGATGGGCAGCCTCACCGGCCGTACCGTGCCATCGCGCACCAGCAGCGGCGCCGGATGGCCGGCGTTGACCATGGTCAGCAGGCCGGTGCGCAGGTCCAGCCGGCCGAGCAGGCCGGTGGCGAAGGTGAACCCGGCCGGCGGGTACTCGACCAGCGCCTCGTTCGCGGCCTGCGCCTGCTCGAGCAGCGTCCGGCCGTGCCGGCGGGTGTTGCGCAAGCTGCCGACGCAGAGTGTCGCGGTCAGCGCACTGTGTACACCGTGGCCCACCGCGTCGGTGATGCTCAGATGCAGCAGGTCCCGCGCCACGCTGTAGTCGAAGGTGTCCCCGCCGATGCTGGCGGCCGGCTCCAGCCACGCCGACAGGGTGAAGGAGTCGGCCTCGCACGTGAAGGACGCCGGCAGGAGCCGGCGCTGGATCTCGGCGGCGAGGGTGAACGGGGTGGTCCGCTGGCCCCATTCGAACAGGTCGGTGTGCCGGCGCGTGGCGATCACCACGAACGCCAGTGCGTGGGCGGCCAGCGACACCCCCGCCAGGGCGGCCTCGTCCGGCGCGCCCGGCAAAGTGATCTCCAACAGCCCGATCGCCTCGCCGCGCTGGGTCACCGGGGCCATCACCACGTGCCCGGCCGGTGCCGGCCGCACCACCACGGTCTGCGAGCGCAACGCCTGCTCCTGGGGCCCGCCGTCGAAGGGCAGGACGGTGGCGACGTCCTCGTCCTGCCGACGCGTTCCGGGCACGTCACCGATCGGGACGTGGGCGAGGCGGACGAGGGCTCGCCCGCTCATGTCGGCGACGAGGAACGACACCAGGGACGCGCCGAGGTCGATGCCGATGCCGCGGGTGACCGCCTCGACCGCGTCGACCGGCGCCGCATTTTCGACTGCGCGCAGGATGCTGCCGGGGTACACCCCGTCGGGCTGATCGTCGCTCACGCGCCAGAGCATAGGCGGAGCAGCGCTGCGTCAGCGCGCACGCGCAAATGTTGCCGATCATCCAGGCCCGCCTTATATTCCGGCTGATCGATCAATTCGGCGTCAGGGAGAGCGGATGTTGCATCGCCGGTGGGCTGTGTCGGCCACCCTCGTAGGCTCACTGATCGTCGGCGGCGTGGCGGCGCTCGTCACCGCCGCACCGGCATCGGCGGCGACCTTGCCGACCGGCTTCTCGGAGCAGGTCGTGCTGCGCGGGCTGGACCAACCGATGAACATCGAGTTCGCCCCCGACGGCCGGGTCTTCGTGGCCGAGAAAGCCGGCCGGATCAAGGTGTTCGACAGCCTGGCCGACCCGACCGCGACCGTCTTCGCGGACCTGCGGACCAACGTGCTGAACGTGCACGACCGCGGCCTGCTCGGGCTCGCGCTGCACCCCGAGTTCCCGACCGAGCCCTGGGTGTACGCGCTCTACACCCACGACGCCCCGCCCGGCCAGACCGCGCCGTACTGGAACGACAGCTGCTCCCGCGTGGGCGGCCTCGGCTCCGGCCGGTGCGTCGCCACGTCCCGGCTCTCCCGCCTGCGGGCGGACGGCGACGTGGCCACCGGGCCCGAGCAGGTGCTGGTCGAGGGCTGGTGCCAGCAGGCGCCCAGCCACTCCGTCGGCGACCTGCGCTTCGGCCGGGACGGCGCCCTCTACGTCACCCACGGTGACGGAGCTAGCTCGGACGTGGCCGACTACGGTCAGACGCCCAACAACGCGGCGTACCGGAACCCGTGCGGCGACCCGCCCGGCGGCACGGCGATGACCCCGCCCACGGCGGAGGGCGGCGCCCTGCGCGCCCAGGACATCCGCACACCGGCGGACCCGACCGGGCTCAACGGGGCGCTGCTGCGGCTGGACCCGGTCACCGGCGAGGGCGCGGCCGGCAACCCCGGCATCGACAGCGAGGACGCCAACGCCCGCCGGATCGTCGCGCACGGCCTGCGCAACCCGTTCCGGTTCGACATCCGCCCCGGCACCGACGAGGTGTGGATGGCCGACGTCGGCTGGAACACGGCCGAAGAGATCAACGTGGTCACCGACCCCACCGCTCTGACCAACTTCGGCTGGCCGTGCTTCGAGGGGCCGGGCCGGCAGGCCGGGTACGACGGCGCGAACCTGGCGCTGTGCGAGACCCTCTACGCCGAGGGCGGCCAGACCGGCCCGTTCTACCACTTCACGCACGCGCAGAAGGTGGTGCCCGGAGAGGCCTGCCCGAGCGGCGGGTCCGCCTGGTCCGGCGTCGCGTTCTACCCGACCGACACCGGCCGCTACCCCGCCGAGTACCGGGGCGCGGCGTTCCTCGCCGACTACACCCGCAACTGCATCTGGGCGATGCTGCCGAGCGCCCCGGGTGGCGCTCCCGACCCGGCGAACCTGCGCACGTTCGCCGTCTCGCCGGCCCACCCGGTGGACCTTGCCATCGGGCCCGACGGCGACCTGGTCTACGTCGACCCCGCCGGCACCGTGCGCCGGATCGTCTACTCCGGCGCCAACACCGCGCCGACCGCCGAGGTGTCCGCGACGCCGACGGCGGGTGACGCGCCGCTGGAGGTCCGGTTCGACGCCAGCGGGTCCACCGACCCGGACGCCGGGGACGCCGACGGGCTGCGGTACGCGTGGGACTTCACCGACGACGGGACCGTGGACGCCACCACGGCCGTCGCGTCCCACGTCTACGCGGAGGAGGGCTCCTACACCGCCCGGCTGCGGGTCACCGACGCCGCCGGAGCCGACGACACCGCCACCGTCACGATCCAGGTCGGCAACTCCGCGCCGACCGCGACGATCAGCGCACCGGAGCCCACCGCCACCTGGCGGGTCGGCGACACGATCACGTTCGGCGGCGCGGCGACGGACCGGGAGCAGGGGGAGCTGCCGGCCTCGGCGCTGAACTGGCGGCTGATCCAGCACCACTGCTTCACCCTGGACAGCTGCCACGAGCACAGCCTCCAGGACTGGGACGGCGTCGCCGGCGGGTCGTTCACCGCGCCGGACCACGAGTACCCGTCCTTCCTGGAGCTGGTGCTCACCGCGACGGACGCCGGTGGCCTCACGCACGTGACCCGTACCCGGCTGGACCCGAAGACCGTGGAGCTCACGTTCGTCACCGACCCGCCCGGACTGCAGGTGTCGGTCGGCAGCGCGGTGCAGCGCACCCCGTTCACCCGGACGGTGATCCAGGGCTCGGCGAACTCGGTCAGCGCCGTCACGCCGCAGACGCTGGGCGACGACGTGTTCACGTTCCGGGAGTGGTCCGACGACGGCGCCCAGACGCACGTCATCACGGCGCCCACGGAGGCGACGACGTACACCGCCGCCTTCGACCGGGCGGCGGCGGCGCCGACCGTGGCGACGGCCGCCTGCACGCCGGGCGCGAGCTACGGTGACCCGCTGCCGGCGCCGACGCAGACGGCCACCCGGATCCCCGGCCGGTTCAACTTCCTGGAGGGCCCGGTGTGGCTCGCCGACCAGAACCGGCTGCTCGTGTCGGACATGCAGCCGGCGGCCGGCGCGCAGAATGTCCAGCCGACGGTGATCCGGTCCCTGAGCCTGCCGGACACCTTCGCGGTGTTCGCCGCGCAGGGCGGCAGCAACGGCCTGGCGCTGAGTCCCGACGGCCGGCGGGTGATCGCCGCCACGCAGGACGAGCGGAGCGTGTCCTCGTTCGACGTGGCCGACGCCACCCGCGGGGTGGTGGCCGCCGACTACCAGGGCCGCGCGTTCAACTCGCCCAACGACGTGACCGTGCGCAGCGACGGCACCGTCTACTTCACCGACCCGAACATGCAGCGGGGCGACCGGCCGGACGAGATGGCCGGGAAAACGGGCGTGTACCGGGTGACCGGCGGCCAGGTCCTGCTGGTCGACGACACGCTGAGCCAGCCGAACGGCGTGGTCCTCTCGCCGGACGAGAAGACGCTGTACGTAGGCGCCAACAACCGGATCTACCGCTACCCGGTCCTCGCCGACGGCAGCACCGGGGCGCGGACGGAGTTCGCCACGATCGCCGTGCCGGACGGGGCGACGGTGGACTGCGCCGGCAACGTCTACTGGGCGTCCTACAACGACGGCCGGATCCACGTCTTCGCGCCGGACGGGCGGGAGCTCGGCACCATCGCGGCCGGCAGGAACACCACCAACGCGGCGTTCGGTGGGCCCGACGGCCGGACGCTGTTCATCACCTCCGGCACGTGGGGCAACTTCGGCGTCTACCGGGTCGACCTGAACGTGCCCGGGGTGCCCTACTGACGGGCGCCGAAGAAGGTCACCACCTGTTCCTGCACCAGGGCCGCCCGCTGCTTGGGCAGCCCGTGTCCGGCCCCGTCGTGCACCCGCAGGTGCACGCCGGGGCTGGCCGCGGCGGTCTCCCGCAGTGCCGCCGCGGGGAAGAACGGGTCGTCGGCCCCGCCGATGAGCAGCGTCGGCACGGTCAGCGCGGGTAGCCGGGCCAGGGTGTCATGGCCGAGCACGGCGTCCACGGTGGTCCGGAAGTCGGCCAGGTCGACGGGCGCCGGCGGGGCGCCGCCGAACGCGGCACCGAACGCCCGGGCCAGCCACTGCGCGCCCGGGCCATCCACCACCGCGGCTGCCATGTCGCCGCGCAGCAGCCGCCAGCGGCCGGCCGCGGCCAGGTCCCGCCACCGCCGGCAGATCCGCACCCCGGCGGGCGCGAGGCGCGCCCCGGTCACCACCAGGGCCAGCCGGTGTACGAGGTCGGCGTGGTCGAGCGCGAGGTGCTGCGCGATCAGGCCGCCGGTGGACAGCGCCAGCACCCGCGCCGGCCCCACCTCGGCGCGCAGGAGCCGCGCGTAGTCCGCCGCGATGTCCCGCGTCCCGGCGCCGGGCGGAAGGCCGTGGCCGCGGTGCACCACGTAGACGGTGTGGTCGCGCGCCAGGCGGCGGAAGCCGTACGCGTACGACCGCGCCACCAGCCGGCCGGGCGTGCCGTTGTCCAGCGCCATGCCGGGCAGCACCACGGCGGTGTGCGGGCCGGCGCCGAATGTGACGTACGGGTACCGGCCCTGAAGGACCCCGGACACGGGTGCGTCCTGCCTCGCCATGTCAGCCCCGCCCGGGGTGTGGCAGGCCGGCGAGCGGCGCCCGGCCGCGGCGCTGGCGCCGGGCGTACCACCGGGCCGCCCCGATGAGGGCGGCGTCCACGATGGCCAGGCCGAGCAGGGCGGGAGTCAGGTGCGCCAGCGCACCCGTGGCGTCGCCGTACCAGAACGTCCACGCGACCTTGAACAGGACCGCCCCGTTGATGACCACCAGCGCCCACGGCAGCGAGCGGCGCCACAACGCGAGCGCGATCGCCGCGAACATCAACGGGATCAGCAGCGCGATCGCGACCTTCGCCACCGTCCACTCGCCGAGCAGGTAGTCCCGCTCGGTGTCGAGCATCGCCACGACCGCCGCGCTGGGGCGCGCCGGCGCGGGGAACCACGCCATGCTCGTCACCAGGGCGACCAGCGTGGCGCCGATGCCGAGCAGGCTGCGGCGGAACGCGAAGTAGCAGAACGGCAGCAGGAACAGCGGGCGGACGTACCAGCTCAGGATGTTGTGGTGCCGGTCCCAGGCCCAGCCGCCCAGGGCGCCGAACCACTCAGCCAACCGCGACATCGTCGTACTCCTTCTGCTCGGTGTTACCGGTGGAGCCGGCCCAGAACCGGCGGTGGCCGAGCAGCAGCCCCGCGGCGACGAGGGTCCAGGCGGCCAGGTAGAGCCAGACCTCCCGGGTCGCCGCGGCGCCGGCCGGCCACAGGTCCTCGGTGTTGACGCTGCCCTCGGTGGCGTGCGCCAGCAGCGTGATCAGCGCGCTCCCGGACGCCTGGTCGAACAGCCAGGCGTACCAGAAGGTCAGCGCGACGGTCGTGACCGCCTCGATCGGCCGCAGCCCGAACGAGTCGATGAAGTACAGCGGCGCGTGCCAGCCGGTGATGAGCGCCGCGAGGACCGCGGTGGCGGCCAGCGGCGAGCGGCCGGCCTGCAGCGCCGGCAGCGCGAACCCGCGGAAGCTCGGCTCCTCGCTGAGCGGGCCGCCGGTGGGGTTCACCATGGCCATGCCGACGCCGAGGGCCAGGCCGTGCCACGCAACGAACTGGCCGGTGCCCGGGGCGGGCGCGCCGGCGGCCAGGTTCGCCCCGACAGCTGCGGCGTGCACGGCCAGCGGCACGGCGACCGCCACGGCGTACCAGGCCCAGCCGACCCGCCACCGGACCAGGCGGGCGCCCATGTCCCGCAGGCCGGCGAGGCCGTCGCGGAGGACGGCGACCACGACCGCGGCGATCAGCGCGCCGGGCGCGAAGAAGCTGTCGAACGGGATCGCGCACCAGGCCAGGGCGTAGGCGAGGATGAAGAACGCGGTGACGGGATGCCTGCTGACGAGGGCGCGGAGACCGGACATGAGCCCCTCCTGAGGGTCATCGGGCTGTCTCGGCGGCTGGGCGGGCCCGCCGCCTCGCGGGTCCTCCTGGATGACGCGGCTCTTCATCGCCGGACCCGGGTGGCGTCGAGGTCCGGCCTCCTCCGTCGTCGTGCCTGCATGGCGGCCTCCGGGCGGGCTTCGGGGGATAGGTGTCACCACGCTCGCAGCCGGTGGCCCGGCCGGTAAGCCGGGCGGCTGGCGTCTACGGGGGACGGTTTTCTGGCATCCGGCCCCGGGTCGACCGGCGGCGCCCCGTCAGACGCGGCGCGCCGTGGCAGCCTGGTGCGGCGGCGGTCCGGCGTCGTAGGTTGAGCGGGATGCCGACAGCGGTCGCGGAGCTGAGCCCGCCGCCCGGCCGGGTGCAGGCGGGGGCCCGGTCGTGGGGCATCCTCGCCGTGCTGCTGATCGGCCTCGCCGGCGCTGTCGTCCTCGCCGCCCGCAACGAGGTCCCGCCGGCGCGCGCGGCGCTGATCCTGTGGGTCTCGCTGGCGTACGGGCTGAGCGGCCTGGTCGCCTGGGTGCGGCGGCCCGCCAACCGCTTCGGCGCCCTGATGCTCCTCACCGGGTGCTGCACGTTGGCCAACACGCTGAGCTGGGCCGAGAACGCCGCGCTGCGCACCGTCGGGCAGGCGTTCGACCTGACGCCGTTCATCCTGATGGTGCACGTGTTCCTCGCGTTCCCCACCGGCCGGCTGCACCTGCGTGTCGAGCGGTGGCTGGTCGGCGTCGGCTACGTGGCCGCGGTCGGCGCGCAGCTGACCGTGATGCTGCTGGGCGGCCTCGGCAACCAGCCGATCTCCGGGCTGGTGAACGAGCCGTACGCCGCGGGGGTCCTGCACGACGTGGAGCTCGTCGTCATCAGCGGTGTCGCGCTCGGCGGTGTCGCGCTCCTCGCCGCCCGCCGGCTCGCCGGCGAGCGCCCGCTGCGCCGGTCGTTCACGCTGCTGATCGACTCGTTCGCCGGCGGGCTCGTCATGATCGCCCTCCTGCTGCTCGTCGGGGTCTTCGCCGACCTGGTCTTCCCGACGATCCAGCGGATCGGCCTGCTCCTGCTCGGGGCGGCCCCGCTCGCGTTCCTCGCCGGGCTGCTGCACGCGCGCCTTGCCCGCACGGCCGTCGGCGACCTCGTGCTGGAGCTGCGCAACGAACCAGCGGACCTGCGGACGCCGCTGGCGCGCGCGTTGCGGGACCCGTCACTGTCGCTCGTGTACTGGCTTCCCCACTTCGGCAGCTGGGCCGACGAGGACGGGCAGCCGGTCGACCTGCCCGCCGACCCGGCCCGGGTCACGCTGATCGAGCACGACGGGGCGCAGGTGGCCGCCCTCGTCCACCATCCCGCGCTCGCCGACGAGCCGCAGCTGCTCGCCGCGGTCGGGGCGGCGGCGGCCATCGCGCTGCAGAACGGGCGGCTCAAGGCCGAGCTGCGGGCCAACCTCGACGAGGTGCGGCAGTCCCGGGTGCGGGTCATCGAGGCCGGCCAGAAGGAGCGGCAGCGGCTGGAACGCGACCTGCACGACGGCGCCCAGCAGCGCCTCGTCGCGCTGTCCCTCAACCTCGGCGTTCTGCAGACCAGGATGGACGCCGACGCCGACACCAGGCAGCTGCTGGCGGCGGCCCGCGAGGAGATCGCCGTCTCGTTGGCGGAGCTGCGCGACGTCGCGCGCGGCCTGCACCCCGCCGTGCTCAGTGCCCACGGGCTCGCGGTCGCCCTGGAATCCCTGGCCGCCCGCGCGCCGGTGCCCGTCCGCCTGACGGTCGACGTGGACGGGCGGGTCGACGAGGCGGTCGAGGTGGCCGCCTACTACGTGGTGTGCGAGAGCCTCACCAACATCGGCAAGCACGCCCACGCGCGGTCGGCCACCGTGGACGTCACCAGGGCGGCGGGGTGCGTGGTGGTGGAGGTCGTCGACGACGGCACCGGCGGGGCCGACACCGAGGCCGGCACCGGCCTGCGCGGCCTGGCGGACCGCGTGGAGGCCCTCGGCGGCCGGCTGCGGGTGTGGACCCCCCGCGGTGGCGGCACCCGGGTGCGGGCGGAGCTGCCATGCGGGTAGCGATCGCCGAGGACAGCGTCCTGCTGCGCGAAGGCCTGGCTCGCCTGCTCGCCGACGCGGGGTTCGAGGTGCAGGCCAAGTGCCGCGACGCCGAGGAACTCCACCAGGCCGTGCGCGGGCGGCTGCCGGACGTGGTGATCGTCGACATCCGGCTGCCGCCCACGCACACCGACGAGGGCCTGCGGGCGGCCATCGACCTGCGGGCCGCCCACCCCGGCCTCGGGGTCCTGGTGCTGTCCCAGTACGTCGAGCTGGGCCTGGCCATGAAGCTGCTCGCCGACTCGGCGGACGGCGTCGGCTACCTGCTCAAGGACCGGATCAGCGACGTACCGGACTTCCTCAACGCCGTCCGCCGCGTCGCCGCCGGCGGGTCGGCCATCGACCCGACGATCGTGTCCACCCTGCTGTCCCGGCGGCGGAGCAACGACCCGCTCGCCGAGCTGACGCCGCGGGAGCGCGAGGTGCTCGAGCTGATGGCCGCCGGCAACTCCAACCAGGGCATCGCCGACCGCCTGGTGATCACGCTGCGGGCCGTGGAGAAGTACGTCTCCAGCATCTTCGGCAAGCTCGGCCTGCCGGCCACCGGCAGCGAATCCCGGCGGGTCCTCGCCGTGCTGCTGTTCCTGCGCGCCTGACGGCGCGGGCGCACACCCCCCCGCCGTACACCAGAAACCCGACCCCCGGACCCGCCGGCTGCCCGGCTTACCGCGACCGGGCGCCGCTGCGAGCCTGAGTGCACACAAGCAGGCCCGCCCCGAGCGAGGAGCCGACCATGACAACCACCCTCCCCCCACCGGTGAGCCAGAGCCCGCCGCCGACCCGGCCGACGTGGGGCGGCGGTCGCACGGCGCTGGTCGTCCTCGGCGCCGTCCTCCTCCTGATCGGTACGGGACTGTCGATCGGCGGCGGCGCGACGCTGCTGGCCAACGGGGCCGACGACCGCGACGGGTTCTTCACCGCCGGACCGGGCCGCCTCACCACCGACACCCACGCCATCTCCGCCGAATCGCTGCACGTCCACGCGGCGGGACCGGACGCCTTCTACGGGGAGGACGACCTCGGGACGGTGCGGGTGGAGCTGCGGCCCACGGACGCCGCCGGCGCGCTCTTCGTCGGCATCGGCCCGGCCGACAAGGTCGCGGCCTACCTGGCCGGGGTCGCCCACGACGAGTTCACCGACCTGGAGGTCGACCCGTTCGTCGTCCGGTACGACCGGCAGGCGGGCGGCCCACCGGCCACGGACCCCGCGGCGCAGACGTTCTGGACCGCCTCCGACGCGGGCGCCGGGCCGCGGACGCTGACCTGGCCGATGGCCGCCGGCGACTGGACCCTCGTCGTGATGAACTCGGACGGCGCGCGCGGGGTGGAAGTGGACGTCACCATCGGCGCCAAGGTGCCGTTCCTGCGTACGTTCGGCATCGCGTCGCTGGTCACCGGCGGGGTCATGCTGATCGGCGGCATCCTCCTCATCGCCGTACCGGTCGCCACCCGCGGCCGGCGCGGGCGGCGCCAGCCACCGCCCGCGCCGGCCGGCCACGGCACCGCCGCCCACCAGACCGGAGGCCACTCATGAGACTCCGCCCGTTCCTCAGCGCCCTGTCCGTGACCGCCCTGGCCGCCGCGTTGCTCGTCGCGGTGGGCGGCGAGCCGACCCGGGCGGCTGCCGCGGCGCCGGCCGGCCGGTTCAGCGTCGACTGGACGACCTGCCCGCAAGCGCCCGACACGCAGTGCGGCACGCTGCACGTACCGGTGGACTGGTCGGAGCCGGATGGGCCGCGGATCGCGCTGAACGTGGCCCGCCGCCCCGCGGACGACCCGGGCCGGCGCGTCGGAACCCTGTTCTTCAACGCGGGCGGCCCTGGCGACGGGGCGGCGCAGTACGTCACCGGCGCCGCGCAGGTCTTCTCCGCCACGCTGCGGGCGCGCTTCGACATCGTCGGGTTGGACCCGCGGGCCACCGGCGGCAGCGCCAACGTTCGCTGCCCAGTGCCCCCGCTGACGCCGACCACCACGCTGTTCCCCCGCTCGGAGGCGCAGTTCCAGGAGTTGCGCCGGCACAACCGCGCGGTCGGGCTCAGCTGCCTCCGGGAGACGGGTGCCCTGATGCGGCACACCGACACCGTCAGCGTGGCCCGGGACCACGAGGCGCTGCGCATCGCCCTCGGCGTCGGGCAGGTCAACTGGTTGGGGCTGTCCTACGGCACGCAGGTGGCGGCCAACTACGCCCAGCTCTTCCCCCGGCGGACCCGCGCGATGGCGCTGGACGCGGCGCTGGAGCACAGCCAGCCGGAGGTACTGCAGGTCGCCGACGAGATGGTGGCGGCGGAGACCGCGTTCAACCGGTTTGTCGCCTGGTGCGCGACCGCGCCGACCTGCGCCCTGCGGGGGCAGGACGTCGGGGGCGTCTACGACCGGCTGGTGGCCGACGCCGACCGGCAACCCATCCCGGTCGCCGGGTCCATGCGCGGGGTCACCGGTGAGGACATCCGGATGGGCACGATCCGGCTCCTGGTGCTCAAGGAGCCGTCGATCTTCGGGCCCGAGGTGTCCTGGGCGGGGCTGTCCCGGGCGCTCGCGCGGACCATCGCGGGCGACGCGGCAAACTTCGCCCTCCCGCCGCTGGGCGCGCCGCAGGACGGATTGTCGTCCGTCCTCGCCATCGCCTGCATGGAGTACGTGCCGCAGATCCACACGTACGCCCAGATGCGCCAGCGCATCGAACTGGGCAGGCGGCTGGCGCCGCACCTGCAGGGCGCCTCCGAGACCTGGCGGGTGAGCCACTGCATGAACTGGCCGGTCCCGGTGGCGAACCCGCCGCGGCTCCTCGACGTGCGAGGGGTGCCCACACTGATCGCGCACGCCGTCTACGACCCGTCGGTGCCGTACAAGTGGGCGCACAGCCTGGCCGCCCAGATCAGGGGCAGCGAGGTGCTGACCCGCACCGGGGACGGCCACACCTCGTACCACACGTCCCCGTGCGCCCGGGCAGCCCTGGACGGCTACCTTGTGCTGCCGAGGCCGCCCGCCGACCTGGTCTGCGACGAGTGACCTGAGCTGCACACCGAGGCGAGGATGGGCGCGCGATCGCCGCGCGCTCATCCTCGCGGCGTGAGGTCCATCGGTGACATCGCTGCTTGATTGAACCGGCCGGGACCTTGCACCTGGCCGACGTCGCCGTCGGCGTCCTCGGGTCAGCCGGCGGAGCAGACCGTCCACGAGCTGGGCGGCGGCGCTGACCGTCCCGCCAGCCAACCGGGACCGAGCGACGGCGTGCGCGTAGGATGGGGGCAATCCGGATTCGACGACGTCCCACGTTCGAGGTGCCCGCCACACCGGTTCCGCCCCGAATGGCCGTGGACACCGCCGCCACCAACATTTCACGCACTGCAACTGCTCGCCGCCGCCGGCACCAGCACCGACCGAGGGGATGGCCGATGAGGATCGCCAAGGAGCAGATCGTCGCCGCACTGCGCCGCCGGGAGCAGCACGACCGGGCCGACTGGGTCGAGCGGGAGCTGCCGGAGCAGGTGGACACCGCCCGCCATGCCGGCCTGCTGGCCACCCTCCGCCTCGAACCGGCGGATCTGGTCGACGCCCACTGACGCCGCCGCGTGTCCGGCCGAGTGCCGGCCCCGTGTCAGGCCGGGCGTAGGACGGCGACGAGGAAATCGGCGTCGGGCGTGAACGGGCGCAGGTCCCAGGTCGCCAGCAGGAGGTCCGGGGCCAGCCCGCCCGCGCCCGCGTCGGCGAGGAAGTCGGTGAAGTCGTAGCCCCGGCCGGCGCCGAAGCCGACGACGACGCGGCCGCCGGCGCGCAGGTGGGCCCCGAGCCGGCGGAGGATCTCCCGGCGGGTGTCCGGCGCGACGAAGGTCATCACGTTGCCGGCGCAGACCACCGCGTCGAAGCCCTCGGCGACGCCCTCGGCCGGCAGGTCGAGCTCTGCCAGGTCGCCGACCAGCCACGTCGGGCCCGGGTGGTCCGCCCGGGCGGCGGCGACGAGCTCCGGGTCCAGGTCGACGCCGACGACGTCGTGCCCGGCGGCAGCCAGGAAGGCGCCCACCCGGCCCGTCCCCGACCCGGCGTCGAGGACGCGGGACCCGCGCGCCAGCATCGCGTCGATCAGACGCGCCTCCCCGGCCAGGTCGGTGCCCGCCTCGGCCAGCGACCGGAAGCGCTCGATGTACCACCGCGAGTGGCCAGGGGTGGCCTCGGTGAGCCTGACCCACCCGTTCTGTTCCGGCACGCCCACATTCTGGCAGGTGCGTGGCCCGGCGCCGGCGATGACCGGGGCGCGCCGGGGGCAACTACCCGCCGGTGCGGCCGTACCCTGGCCGCCAGCGACGGCGTGACGGAGGTTGCTCGATGGCGTTCCGGCAGGATGGTCGATGGCGGGTCGGTACGGCCGGCGTCGCGGGCTTGGGGGCCTCGCTGCCCCGCTTCCTGCCCCGTCTCCTGACGGTCCCCCGGCCGGCGGGCGTGGTCGTGCCGGCGAGCCGGCCGAACCCGGACGCGGTGCGGGACTGCGCGGTGTACGTCGACGGCCGGCGCCAATCCGGCCGCCCGCACTTCGCCGACGCGCACGCGGCGGCCCGCCGGCGGCGCGACGCGTTCGTCTGGCTGGGGTTGCACGAGCCCGACGCCGCGGTGATGGCGGCCGTGGGCCGCACCTTCGGGCTGCACGAGCTGACCGTCGAGCAGGCGCTCGCCGACGGCCACCGGCCGGCGATCGAGAGACAGGGCGAGGTCGTCCTGCTCGTGCTGCGCACCGCCCGGTACGTCGAGCACACCGAGCTGACCGCCACCTCCGAGGTCGTGGACACCGGGGACGTCATGGTCATCCTCGGCGACAGGTTCGTCATCACCGTCCGGCACGGGCCGGCCGGCGCGCTCGCGCCGGTGCGCCACGACCTGCAACAGCGGCCGGCGATGCTCGCCGAGGGGCCGTGGGCGGTCGCGTACGCCGTCTGCGCCCGCATGGTGGAGGTCTACCTGGATGTCGCCCGCCACGTCGAACGGGACCTGGAGCGGCTGGAGGAGGTCGTGTTCGCCCGTGACCGCGCGCCGGACGTGCAGCACATCTACCAGCTCAAGCGGGAGATCGTGGAGTTCAAGCGGGCGGTCCTGCCGCTGCAGGCGCCGATGCGTTCGCTGGGGGAGGACTTCGGAGACGGCATGCCGGAGGAGCTGCGCCGCTACTTCGTCGACCTGACCGGGCGCCTCGCCCGCGCGGTGGACCGGGCAGCGAGCTTCGACGACCTGCTCAACTCCATCCTGCAGGTCCGGCTCGCGCAGATCGCCGTGGACCAGAACAACGACATGCGCAAGATCGCCTCCTGGGCCGCGATCGCCGCCGCCCAGACCGCGATCGCCGGCGTCTACGGGATGAACTTCGGCAACATGCCCGGCCTGGGCTGGCGCTACGGCTTCCTGGGCGCGCTGCTGCTGATGGCGGCGGCGGCCGGAATCCTGCACCGGCTGTTCCGCCGGTCCGGCTGGCTCGGAGCCACCTACCCGGCGTCCTGGTCCTTCACCAGGTGCAGCAGCCAGTCCCGGTCGGTGCGGATGAGCGCGTACCGCCGCGCGCCGGCCCGGCCGTGCAGGGTGAACAGCAGCCGGCGGTCGGTGCGGTCGTGCTCCTCCCAGGTCCCGGTGTCGGCGATCGACTTGTCCGCGTCGGTGTACGTCAGGTGGTCCAGCTCGTGGTCCGGGACGGCCACCGCGAGCCGGTTGCCGCGCGGGTCCACGGGCAGTCCACGCGGCACCGCCCAGGAGCGCAGCACGCCGTCCTCCTCCAACCGCAGGTCGAAGTGCGGGCGCGGCCGGCGGTGGTCGTGCAGGACGAACCGGCGCGGCGGCGGCTCCGCTGACACCACGAAGCCCCCATCCCGTCGCAGCGCGCCCGGCACGGCCGCTCGGTGGCGCCCGTTCAACCTATTCTTGCTCGACGTGCAGGTGGGTGGCGGCCAGGCGCCGGGCGTCGCGGTGCCTGTGCCCGACGCCTGGGGCCTGGGGTCTTACCAGGCCTCCAGCCGCATCGGACCCGGCGTCAGCGGGCGGGCAGCAACCGGGTGGGCACCAGCCGGCGCACCAGCCCGCGGGCGCCCGCACTCGGCCGGAACTGCTGGGTCAGGTACGAATTCAGCACGACGTTGGCGCCGCTGATCATCGGCACGAGGTACTGGGCGACGCGCTGGCGCCGCTGCCAGGCGGCCAGGTCGGTCGGCGTCTTCTCGGTCGGGATGGTCGCGTCCTGTACGTCGACCTGCTCGCCGCGCAGCTCGGCCTGCTCGGCGAGGGCGCCGATCCGCCGGCCGCTGTAGGCGGCGAAGGCGGTCGCCGCGGCGCCGGCCACTGCCAGGCCGGCCTTCGTCACGCCGGCGGTGGCGAAGCCCGGCTGGGCGGCCAGCCGGCCCTTGTTGCCCCGGGTGAGCTGCGAGCCGGCCGCCAGCACGGCCGCGATGCCGAGCCACTGGGCCGGCGCGAAGCGGTTCCACGCGGACGCGGCCACGCGGATCTTGTCGGTCCCGTCGGACAGGTCGTTGCCGGACTTGTTCACTCCCGCCACGCCCATCACCGAGCCGCCGAACCACAGGGCGGCGCCGATGTCGTGAGCAGCCTGGGGCAGGACCTGGGTGTTGTCCATACGCATGCGGTACTCCCTCGAAAGTCGATGTCCGTACCGCTGGCCTACCCCCGATCGCGCCGAGGATGCCTTCGCCATCAGGCGAAGAACGCGCAGCTCGGCCGCCACGCGCTCCGGCCGGCCGCGCTGGTCGGCGTTGCTCGATGCCCCCTCCTCAACCAGGAACAGCGGGTGTACGCCCGCGGCGAGCGCGGTGCCGATCTCGGCCAGGATGTCGGTCCGCAGCTCGGCGAGCCGGCGCGGCCACGAACTGGGGGTACTCGTGGTGCGGCTCCTCGACCAGTTCGCGCATCCAGGCGCGCAGCTCCCGGTGCCCGGCGTCGGCGAGCGCGTCGACCGTGCGCTCCGGGCGGCCGCCGTCGCGGACGGTCTCCAGCGGGGCGACGGTCGACTAGTCATCGTCGACTATGACGCCGGGCGCGGGCAGCGGGAGATCTTGGCAACTTTGTGTTCGCTGCGAACACAAAGTTGCCAAGAATGACTTCGCAGGGCGCCGCCCACGCGCCGGCGGCAGGTCCATGAGTTGCCGTACGACCCGGCGCGCGACTTCGGCGGCTGGGAGCGACTGCGCGCGGCCGTCGCCGCCCGGGGGTGTCGAGCGGGCGGGCGCGGGTACGCCTCCGGGCAGCCGAACACATTCGGGCAGCCGACAGAGGAGTAGCGATGAGCAAGTCACAGCCGACTGTCACCACGGTGGGGCAGCCGCTGACCGACGACAGCATTCGCGTCCGCCAGGTCACCCATTACCAGTTCAGCTGGGTCGCGGGAGAGGCCGGGCAGAACGGGACCTGGACCCTCCAACTCGTCCTCGATCAGGGCGCGTGGGAAGAGGTCCTGACCATCAGCGGCGAGGACGCCGACAACCTCCAGGACGTCCTCTCCACCGCCAAGGTGGTCCACTTCGACGTCGGTCGCCGGGTGCTGATGTTCGGCACGACCGCCGTCGGGTCCGCCTGAGGCGCCTGACCAGCCCCGGCCGGGCATGGGCCCCCACGCTCCTGGTGGGGGCCCATGTTTCGGCGGTCAGCCCTCGTGGGCCCAGTCGCCGAGCGACCAGTCCCGTACCTCCGGCATGTCTTCCAGGTGCTCGACGACGTACGCCTCGTGCTTGCGCAGCATCTGCTCGCACCACGCCGTGAGCTCGGTGGCGCCGGGTGGCAGCCGGCGGGCGTTGTTGATGGCGTCCATGACGAGGTGGTAGCGCGACGCCCGGTTGCGCACCGTCATGTCGAAGGGCGTCGTGGTGGTGCCCTCCTCGATGAACCCGCGGACGCGGAACCGGTCGGCGTCCGGCCGCCCGTGCACCAGCTGGTGGATCGCGCCGGGGTAGCCGTGGAACGCGAACACCACGTCGACCGAGTTGGTGAACAGCTCGGTGAACTGGGTGCCGCTCATCCCGTGCGGGTGGTCCTTCGGGCGCGGCAGCGTCATCAGGTTCACGACGTTGACCACGCGCACCCGCAGCCGCGGCAGCCGTTCCTTGAGGATCTGCGCGGCGGCGACCGTCTCCATCGTCACCACGTCCCCGGCGCAGGCCAGTACGATGTCCGGGTCGGTGGTGCCGTCGTCGGTGCCGGCCCACTCCCAGACGCCCGCCCCGCGGGTGCAGTGCGCGATGGCCTCGTCCATCGTCAGCCACTGCAGTTGCGGCTGCTTGTCGATGACGATCAGGTTGATGTACGACTTCGACCGGAAGCAGTGGTCGGCGACCGACAGCAGACAGTTGGCGTCCGGCGGCAGGTAGACCCGCGCGACGTCGCCGCGCTGGGTGAGCACCACCTGGATCAGGCCGGGGCCCTGGTGTGAGAAGCCGTTGTGGTCGTTGCGCCAGGCCGTCGAGGTGAGCAGCACGTTGAGGCTGGGCACCTTGGCGCGCCACGGCAGGTGCAGGGACTCCTGCAACCACTTGCCGTGCTGCACGGTCTGGGAGGCGCTGACCATGGCGAACGCCTCGTAGGTGGCGAACATCCCGTGCCGGCCGGTCAGGTTGTAGCCCTCCAGCCAGCCGTGGCAGTTGTGTTCGGAGAGCACCTCCATGACCCGCCCGTCCCGGCTGATCGCCAGGTCGTCGTCCGTGACGTGCTCCATGAAGGCGCGATCAGAGACCTCGAAGACGGCGCCGAGCCGGTTGCTGTTCGTCTCGTCGGGGCAGAACAGCCGGAACCGGTCGGGGTTGCGCGTGTAGATGTCGCGCATCAGCTCGCCGAGCTTGCGGGTCGACTCGGCGCGCAGCTGCGCGGGGCGCGGCACGTCGATCGCGTAGTCCCGGAAATCGGGGATGTCCAGGTCGCGGGTGAGCACGCCGCCGTTGGCGTGCGGGCTCGCGCTCATCCGCAGGTCGCCTGCGGGCGCCAGGCCGCGTACCAGCTCCGTGGGTGCGCCGGCGGCGTCGAACAGCTCGTCCGGGCGGTAGGACCGCAGCCACCGGTCGAGGATCGCCAGGTGCCCGGGGTTGTCGCGGACGCCGGACAGTGGCACCTGGTGCGAGCGCCACGTCCCGGTGACCCGGATGCCGTCGACCTCGTCGGGGCCGGTCCAGCCCTTCGGCGAGCGCAGCACGATGAGCGGCCAGCGCGGCCGCGCACCGTCCCAGCTGCCGCCGCGGGCCGCGTCCTGGATGGCGCGGATCCGCGCCCATGCCTCCGCGAGCGCCGCCGCGAAGCGGTGGTGCATGCCCGGCAGGTCCGCGCCCTCCACCTCCATCACGTCGTACCCGTGCCCGGCCAGCAGCGACCGCACCTCTCCCGGGTCCTTGCGCGCGAGCACCGTCGGCCCGGCGATCTTGGCGCCGTTGAGGTGCAGGATCGGCAGGACCGCGCCGTCACGAGCCGGGTTGATGAAGGAGACGCCCTTCCACGACCCCTCCAGCGGCCCCGTCTCGGCCTCACCGTCGCCGACCACCGCGACCGCGAGCAGGTCCGGGTTGTCCAGCACCGCGCCGAAGGCGTGCACCAGCACGTACCCGAGCTCGCCGCCCTCGTGGATGGAGCCCGGTGTGGTCACCGAGACGTGGCTCGGGATGCCGCCCGGGCTGGAGAACTGCCGGAACAGCCGCAGCATGCCGGCCTCGTCCTGCGAGACCCGCGGGTAGATCTCGCTGTAGGTGCCCTCCAGGTAGCCGGCCGCGACCAGCGCCGGCCCGCCGTGCCCCGGGCCGGCCAGGTAGATGGCCTCCTGCCCGGTGCGCCGGATCAGCCGGGACACGTGGGCGTAGATCAGCGACAGGCCCGGGCTGGTGCCCCAGTGGCCCAACAGCCGGGGCTTGATGTGTTCTGCCGCCAGCGGTTCCCGCAGCAGCGGGTTGCCGCGCAGGTAGATCTGGCCGATCGTCAGGTAGTTGTTGGCCCGCCACCAGGCGTCGAGCTGCTCGACCTCCTCGGCGGTGGGGTGGGCGAGCGCATGCGCCACTTCCTCGCTGACGGCATCCTGGGCGTGTTTGTCCGCTACAGCAGTCACGAGCGGGCTCCCTCTCGAGTGGTTCGATTCCCCCCGCCGAGGATAGGAACGGATCCGGCCGGGTGCCGGACTAAGGCCAACATCACACTGGGTCCGCCGGGCGCCCGGCTCAGGCCAGCGCGAAGTAGCGCAGCCACAGGTACGGCATGCTGATCCCGACTGTGACGACGGTCACGATGAGCCCGTACTTCGTGAACTCCCAGAAGCTGATCCGCTTGCCCGCGCGTTCCGCGATCCCCAGCACCACGACGTTGGCGGAGGCGCCGACGGCGGTGGCGTTGCCGCCAAGGTCCGCGCCGAGCGCGAGCGACCACCAGAGCACCCGGGACTGCTCGGTGCCGCCCTGCGCCGCCACCATCTCGGCGACGACCGGGCTCATCGTCGCCACGTACGGGATGTTGTCGACGATCGCCGACAGCACGGCCGACCCCCAGAGCAGCGCCATCGAGGCCAGCAGCAGCCGGCCCTCCGTGGCCTCGATCGCCGCGCGCGAGAGCCGCTCCACGACGCCGGTGTTCACCAGCGCGCCCACCATGACGAAGAGGCCGGCGAAGAACACCAGCGTGGGCCACTCGACGTCCCGGGCGACCTCCTCGGCGTCCAGCCGCGACAGCACCAGCAGGAGCAGCCCGCCGAGCAGCGCCACCACCGCCGGCTCCAGGTGCAGGGTGGTGTGCAGCACGAAGGCCGCCGTCACCACCGTCAGCACCGCCAGGCTGATGGCCAGCAGCCGCTTGTCCCGGATCGCGTCCCGCTCGGCCAGCGCGGCGATCTGCGCGGCCCGCTGCGGGTCGTACCGGAACGCCGAGCGGAACAGCACACGGCACAGGCCGACGAACACCACCAGCAGGACGACGACGAGCGGCGCGAGGTGGACCAGGAAGTCGTTGTACGTCAGCCCGGCGCGGCTGGCGATGATGATGTTCGGCGGGTCGCCGACCAGTGTGGCGGTGCCGCCGATGTTCGAGGCCAGGGCCTCCGCGATCAGGAACGGCGCCACCGGTACGCCCAGGCGCTCGCAGACCAGGAAGGTGACCGGCGCGATCAGCAGGACCGTGGTGACGTTGTCCAGCGCCGCCGATGCGACGGCCGTCACCACCACGAGGATCACCATGACCCGGAAGGGCCGGCCCCGCGCCCGCTTTGCCGCCCAGATGGCTATGTACTCGAACGCCCCCGTGCGTTTGAGCACCGACACGATCAGCATCATGCCGAGGAGCAGGAAGATGACGTTCCAGTCGATGCCCGCTTCCTCGGAGAAGAACGCGTGCTCGGCGTCCGTGGCGCCGATGACCAGCATTACCGCGGCGCCGCCCAGCGCGGCGGCGACCCGGTGGATCTTCTCGGTGGCGATCAGGGCGTACGCGATGCTGAAGACGGCGATCGCCGCCCACGCCGTCGCGCTCACGTGCCGAGCATCCGGTCGAGCAGCGCGTCCAGGGTGATTGCCCCGACCATGGGCTGGTTGCGGGCGGCGACCGCGACGAGCGGGCTGCGGGTGCGGGCCATCACCGCGGCGATCTCGAGCACGGTGGCGTCCGGGTCGACCACCGGCAGCTCGCGG
>DASQDS010000071.1:0-6902 GCA_035634075.1 Pilimelia sp.
CGATGGCGCGCGCCTGCGCCGCCGGCGCGCGGCGGGCCACGCCGCCCAGCCCGCGGTCGAAGTCCGCCAGCGTCGTGCCGACCCCGGGTCCCACGATCACGACCGCGCCGGCGGTGCGCAGGTCGCCCACGACCTCGACCGCCCGGCCGACGCCGGCGGCGTCGAACGCCAGGAACCGGCGGCCGGTGGCGGTCCAGCCGGCGTACGGCTGGCCGGCCGCCACCATCGCGGCCGGCACGGCGGTCCCCTCCGTCATCGGCGCCGGCGGGGCGGTCGGGCGGTGCATCGCGACGCCGAGCAGGGCGGCCGCCCCCCAGCGGATCATCCGTCGTGTCATGGGCCCACCGTCGCGGAGCGCAGTACCCGCCGTCGTCGTGCCGGGGAGCCGTCCCCGAGGGGGTACCGGGGAGCTACTCGCCGGCCACGACCAGGCCCGCCTCGTACGCCAGGACGACGGCCTGCGCCCGGTCGCGCAGCGCCAGCTTCGCCAGGATCCGGCCGACGTGGGTCTTCACGGTCTGCTCCGCCACCACGAGGTCCGCGGCGATCTCCGAATTGGACCGGCCGCGGGCGATCAGCCGCAGCACCTCGGTCTCCCGGGGCGTGAGCTCGCGCAGCGACACCGGGCGCGGCCGGCTCGGGCCCGGCCGGGCCGCGAACTCGGCGATCAGCCGCCGGGTCACCGAGGGGGCCAGCAGCGCCTCCCCGGCGGCGACGATCCGGACGGCGGCGACCAGGTCGGCCGCCGGCGCGTCCTTGAGCAGGAAGCCGCTCGCGCCGGCGCGCAGCGCCTCGTACACGTAGTCGTCGAGGTCGAACGTGGTCAGGATGATGACCTTCGGAGCGTCCACGGTGGCCCGGTCGCCGAGCAGCTGCCGGGTGGCCGCCAACCCGTCCAACTCGGGCATGCGGACGTCCATCAGCACCACGTCGGGCGCCAGCCGGCGGGCCACCGCCACGGCCTGGGCGCCGTCTGCCGCGTCGCCGACCACCGTGATGTCGGACTGCGCGCCGAGCAGGGCGCCGAAGCCCTCCCGGCCCATCGCCTGATCATCGGCGATCACCACGCGGATCGTCACGGCGTGCCCGCCTCCGCGCCGGCGGCGGCGCCCGGGCGGCGGTCGCCGCCCGCCCCACCGTCGTCGCCGTACGGGAGCATCGCGGCCACGGAGAAGCCGCCCTGGGCCGTCGGCCCGGCGGAGAACTCGCCGCCGAGCAGGACGGCGCGTTCCCGCATCCCCGCGACGCCGTGCCCGTCCGCCGGCGCGTCGCCATCGTCCCCGTCGCCCGTGCGCCCGTCGCCCGTGCGCCCGTCGTCGGGGCGGGCGTCGTCGGGGCGGGCGTCGCCGCCCGGTGCCGGTCCGTTGTGCACCCGCAGGGCCAGCTCGGCGGCGCCGGGGAAGACCTGCACGGTGACGACGGCGCCGGGGGCGTGCCGGGTGGCGTTGGCGACCGCCTCCTGGACGATCCGGTAGCCGGCGAGGGCAACCGGGGCCGGCGGGCGTTCCAGGTCGGCCGGCTCGGGCGGCAGGTACCGGACGTCCATCCCCGCCCGGCGGGCCGCCGCGACCAGGTCGCCGACCGCCGCGAGGTCCGGCTGGGGGGCCAGCTCGGGCGCCTGCCCCTCGCTGCGCAGGACGCCGAGCAGCCGGCGCAGGTCCGCCAGCGCGTCGCGGGCGGCGCCGGCCAGGGCGACGAACTCGGCGCGCGCGGCCTCGTCGACGGCGGTCAGCCGGTACGGGGCGGTCTCCGCCCGGACCGCCAGCAGGGACATGTGGTGCGCCACCACGTCGTGCAGCTCCCGGGCGATGCGGGCCCGCTCCTCCAGGACGGCCCGCCGGGCCTGTTCCCGCTCGCTGACCTCCGCCTGCACGGCCAGGGCCTGCTGGCTGCGCCGCCGCCGGCGGATCTGGTCGCCGGTGACGACCACGCCCGCGATCAGCAGCGGGACGGCCGCGGCGTTGCTGGGCTGCACGTTGGCGAAGACGGGCAGCAGCGTGAATAGGCCCGCCCAGGCGGCCGTGCCGGCGCTCGCGCGGGCCGCGACGGCGCCCAGCACGAGGAGGTACGCGAGGATCTGGACGGGGTTCCACGGCCAGGGCTCGCCGTTGACGGTCGCCGCGCCCCACCACAGCGCCAGGTACGCCAGCCGCCACGCCAGCAGCGGGCGGGCCAGTGCCAGCAGGACCGGCAGGGCGCCGGCGAAGCTGAGCAGTGAGGCAAGGAGGAGGTGCAGGCCGAATTCCGCCAACAGGAACTGTCCACCCGCCGCGGCCAGCCCGACGACCACCAGGACGGCGACCGGCGCGGCGTACGGCTGCCACCACCGGCGGGCGCCGGCCTGCCGGGCGGGCGGCGGGTACTCCGGGCCGGCGACGAGGCGGCGCAGGTCACGCCATGCGGCGCGGGCCGCGTCCGGGGATTCGTCCATTCCCCGCAGGCTACGGCGCCGGCGGGCCGCCGTCGTGACCCTGTGGTGGGTCGTACTCCGGTATGAGTGCGGTGCCGGGTGTGACACGCGCGGCGTCGCTACCGGAAACCGGCGGGTAGCGCCTAGTCTCCACACGGCGCACACCGCGTACGAATGAGGGGGGTTCCGTGCCGCGTACGGTGCTGGTGACCGGGGGCAACCGGGGGATCGGCCTGGCCATCGCCCAGGCGTTCGCCAAGCAGGGGGACCGGGTCGCGGTGACCCACCGGGGCAGCGGGGCGCCCGCCGACATGTTCGGCGTGGCCTGCGACGTCACCGACGGCGCCGCGGTGGACGCCGCGTTCGCCGCGGTGGAGGCCGAGCTCGGCCCCGTGGAGGTGCTGGTGGCCAACGCCGGCATCACGGACGACACGTTGCTGATGCGGATGTCGGAGGAGCAGTTCTCCCGGGTGCTGGACACCAACCTGACCGGCGCGTGGCGGTGCGCCCGGCGGGCGGCCACCAAGATGGTCCGCGGGCGGTGGGGCCGGATGATCTTCATCTCCTCGGTGGTCGGCCAGTTCGGCGGCGCGGGCCAGGTCAACTACGCCGCGAGCAAGGCGGGGCTGGTCGGGGTCGCCCGGTCGATCACCCGCGAGCTGGGCAGCCGCAACGTGACCGCCAACGTGGTGGCGCCGGGGTTCATCGAGACCGACATGACCGCCGCCCTGCCGGCGGAGCGCGCGGCGGAGGTCCGCAAGGCCATTCCGGCCGGGCGGTTCGCCAGCGCCGACGAGGTGGCCGGCGTCGTGACGTGGCTGGCGGGGGAGTCGGCCGGCTACGTCTCCGGAGCGATCATCCCGGTCGACGGCGGCCTGGGAATGGGACATTGAGGATGAGGAGATACGCGCGTGTCTGAGTTGCTGGCCGGCAAGCGGCTGCTCGTGACCGGGGTCATCACCGAGCAGTCGATCGCCTTCTCCGTGGCCAAGTTGGCGCTGGAGAACGGGGCGACGGTCGTGCTCACCGGGTTCGGCCGGATGTCGCTCGTGGAGCGGATCGCCAAGCGGCTGCCCGCCGACGCCCCCGTGATCGAGCTCGACGTGACCGACCCCGCGCAGCTGGCCTCGCTGGCGGACCGCGTCGCCGGGCACGTCGACGGCCTCGACGGGGTGGTGCACTCGATCGGCTTCGCGCCGCAGAGCTGCCTGGGCGGCGGCTTCCTGAGCGCCCCGTGGGAGGACGTGGCCACCGCGATGCACGTGTCGACGTACTCGTACACGTCGCTCGCGATGGCGGCGCTGCCGCTGATGCGCCCGGGCGGCGCGGTCGTGGGGCTGACGTTCGACGCGACGGTGGCCTGGCCGGTCTACGACTGGATGGGGGTGGCGAAGGCGGGCCTGGAGTCGGCGTCCCGGTACCTGGCGCTGCACCTGGGCAAGCAGGGCATCCGCAGCAACCTCGTCTCGGCCGGGCCGCTGCGCACGCTGGCGGCCAAGTCGATCCCCGGCTTCGAGGCGTTCGAGCAGGCGTGGACGGAGCGGGCGCCGCTGGGCTGGTCGCTGGCCGACCCGCAGCCGGCCGCCCGGGCCTGCCTCGCGCTGCTGTCGGACTGGTTCCCCGCCACCACCGGCGAGATCGTCCACGTGGACGGTGGTTACCACGCGATCGGCGCCTGACCCACCCGCCGGCCAGTGAGCTGCGCCGCCCCGTTGCGGGGCGGCGGGCGGGACACGGTCCGCGGAGGGCAAGATGGCAGCCATGGCGTACGACGCGCTCCTGCTGCTCTCGTTCGGCGGTCCCGAGCACCCCGACGACGTGCTGCCGTTCCTGCGCAACGTCACCCGCGGGCGCGGCGTGCCGCCCGAGCGGCTGGCCGAGGTGGCGGAGCACTACGAGCACTTCGGTGGCGTGTCCCCGATCAACCAGCAGTGCCGCGACCTGCTCGCCGCGGTCCGGGCGGATTTCGCCGCGCACGGGGTGGCGCTGCCGATCTACTGGGGCAACCGCAACTGGCACCCGTTCCTGGCGGACACCCTGACGACAATGCGCGACGACGGCGTACGCCGGGCGTTGGCGTTCGTGACCAGCGCGTACGGCGGCTACTCGTCGTGCCGGCAGTACCAGGAGGACATCGCCGGCGCCCGCGCGGCGGTGGGCGAGGGCGCCCCGGCGGTGGACAAGCTGCGGCACTTCGCCGACCATCCCGGGTTCGTCGAGCCGCACGCCGACGCCGTCCGGGCGGCCCTCGCGATGCTCGACCCGGCCCGCCGGGCGAGCACCCGGCTGGTCTTCACCGCCCACTCCATCCCCACCTCGATGGCGGCCACCGCCGGCCCGGCGGGCGGACGCTACGAGGCGCAGCTGCGGGAGACCGCCGCGCTGGTGGCCCGGGCCGCGGCGCCCGACCTGGCGTACGACCTGGTGTGGCAGAGCCGCTCCGGCCCGCCGCAGGTGCCGTGGCTGGAGCCGGACCTCAACGACCACCTCGCCGGGCTGGCCGCCGCCGGGGTGACCGCGGTGGTGGTCAGCCCGATCGGTTTCGTCTCCGACCACCTGGAGGTGGTGTGGGACCTGGACACCGAGGCCGCCGCCACGGCCAAGCAGCTCGGCCTGGCCTTCGTCCGGGCGGCCAGCCCGGGCACGGACCCGCGCTTCGTCGCCATGGTCCGGGAGCTGGTGGCGGAGCGCCTCGACCCGCCGGCCCCGGCCCCGCGACGCCGGCTGGGTAGCCTGCCGGCCTGGGACACCTGCCCGGTGGACTGCTGCGCGCCGCCCAGCACCCTGCAAACCCGAAGGGGACGTGGATGATCGAGCGCAAGCCCGTCGAGTCCTGGTTGACCGACATGGACGGCGTCCTCGTGCACGAGGGGCAGCCGGTGCCCGGCGCGCCCGAGTTCATCAACCGCCTGCGCTCCTCCGGGCGGCCCTTCCTCGTGCTCACCAACAACTCCATCTACACCGCCCGGGACCTGCAGGCGCGGCTCACCCGGATGGGTTTCGAGGTGCCCGAGCACGCCATCTGGACGGCGGCGCTGGCGACCGCGCAGTTCCTGGCCGACCAGCGGCCGGGCGGCACGGCGTACGTCATCGGGGAGGCCGGCCTCACCACGGCGATGCACGAGGCGGGGTACGTGCTGACCGACTTCTCGCCGGACTACGTGGTGCTCGGGGAGACCCGCACCTACAGCTTCGAGGCCATCACCAAGGCCGTCCGCCTGATCAACGACGGCGCCCGCTTCATCTGCACGAACCCGGACCCGACCGGCCCCTCCACCGAGGGCGCACTGCCGGCGGCGGGCTCGGTGGCCGCCATGATCTCCAAGGCGACCGGGGTGGAGCCGTACTTCGTCGGCAAGCCCAACCCGATGATGATGCGCTCGGCGCTGAACACCATCGAGGCGCACTCGGAGACGACCGCGATGATCGGCGACCGGATGGACACCGACATCCTCTGCGGCCTGGAGGCGGGGCTGCAGACGATCCTGGTGCTGACCGGGATCAGCACCAGGCTGGAGGCGGAGCGCTACCCGTACCGGCCGTCGCGGATCATCGACTCGGTGGCCGACCTGATGCACGAGATCTGAGCCGGCGGCCCCCGGGCGGGGGCCCGCCGGTCACGGACAGATGGCCGCGTTCGCGGTGCGGGCCGTCGAGCGCCAGGCGGTGGCCGTCGTCGACCGCAGCTCGTAGGTGTAGGCGACCGTCGCCGTGGTGGTGGAGTCGGTGTGGGCGGCGGTGGCCCGCCCGCTGATCGGCACCGTGACGGTGGTCGCGCCGTTGGTCCGGACCAGCGAGTACCCGGTGACGGCGGTGTCCGAGGCGATCGGCCAGCTCAGCGACACTGTGGGGTCCTTCGTCGGCGCGGGCGGCTGGACGACGATCGAGTAGCCGTGGTAGCGGCCGTCCCCGGAGGGGTAGGTGGACGTTCGGGAACCGGTCGCCCCGGTGGCCCCGCGCAGTTCGTCGTGGACGCGCACCTGCAGGTCCTGCGCGCTGTTGCCCGTGATCGGCGTGGCCCCGCGCTTGGTCATGCCGGTCGGCGTCGGCCCGTTGACGTGGCCCTCGTAGGTGTAGCCGACGACGAACAGCGAGTTGGCCCGGGCGACGTTCACCGTCGGTGCCCGCGCGTAGGTGGCCTCGCCGACCTCGTACGTGTGCGTCGAGATGGGGTTGGTCTGGTCCACCCCGGAGTACGCCACGATGGTGCCCGCGGCGTCGCTCGAGTCACCGTAGGAGAACGTGTAGCTCGCCGGCGGGGTGGCGGCGGCGAGCCGGTAGTACGCCCGGGTCTCCTGGTACCACCCGCTGGCCTCGCCGCCCATGCTTGTCCAGCCCGCGGGGGTCGACCAGGTCGTCCCGTTGAAGTTGTTGGCCGACACGACCGCGATGAGCAGGTCCCCGGCCTGGGTGGCGGGGGCGGGGATGCTGATCGAGGTGCCGCTGGCGCGGGTGGCGATCTCCGCGTCCCGGAACGCCGGCGCGGTCGTGG
>DASQDS010000072.1:0-3716 GCA_035634075.1 Pilimelia sp.
GGTGAAGGTCGCGGTCATCAGCATGAACGGCCGGGCGAGATCGGTCTCGATCAGGGGTTCCATCGGGGCGTCGAGGGCGATCCCGGCTCGGATGCGCGGGTCCATGACCATGGCCAGGGCGGTCGCCGTGCCGCCCTTCGAGAAGCCGAACATGCCGACGCGGCGGGGGTCGGGTGCGCCGCGCAGGCCGGCCGGCAGCGGTGCGCCGTCGGCGTCGGGGTTACGCCCCGCGGCGAGGTCGTCGATGCGGTCCAGGACGAACGGGATGTCGGCGGCGAAGTCCGCCGCGCCCAACGAGTGCTCCCCGTCTATCGGGACGGCGAGGCGGCCGTCGGGGAACTCGCTGAACGCGTCGTGGGTGTGGTCCACCGTGACGACGACGTACCCGTGACTGGCGAGTTCCTGCACCATGATCGTGTTGTGGGCGCGGTGGTCGCGCGCGCCGTGCGAGAACACCACGACCGGCAGCCGGCCACCCGCCCGCCGTACGGGTGCGCCCACGTGCCCGGCCGTGGTCGCTGCCAGCAGCGCGTCAGCGGGGAAGTCGTGGTGCGTCAGCAGCGCGCGCATGGGGGCGTCGGGCAGCCAGCGCGCCCGCGGGTACCGGGCGACGTCGCGGGCCGGGTACCAGACGCTGACCATCAGCTCGCGGTGGCGCCCCGCGCCGGCGACCGGATCGGGGCGGGAACGGTCGACCAGGCGCAGCGGCACCGTGCCGATCGGGAAGGGCCCGGTCGGCCGCGGCAGGACGAATCTGTTCGGGCCGGTGGTGTCTGCGGCCGCCCCTGCCCGGCCCGGGAGGCCGAACGGCACGGTGAGGCCGGCGGCCAGCGCGGCGGTGATGAGGCCGCGGCGGGACAGGTGTTCGCGGCCGATCGACGGTGTGCTGGTCATGGAACCTCCGGTTGTCGACGGCGGCATCGCCGGTGGAAGGGATGACAACATGTTTGCACAACAAACCTATTGGCGCTAGCAGCAAGTCCGCACGGCGGCTCGAAGCAGAGCCGCTGCCGCCTATCTGGGCGTTTCGGTGCCCGATCATGGAACCGTGCGAGATCATGACAAACCGGGGTGGCCGCGTCTGCGCTCCACGCCCGCATGGCTTCGTTCGAGAGGCGGCGCTGATTTCATGACCGAGGTTCCGATCGCCGCGCCCGCCGGCCCGCACCGCCGATCGCCCCGCACTGCGGGGCTGGCGGTCGTGGTGCTGCTCGGCGTGCTCACCGCCGTCCTAGGGTGCGCCCCGGCGGCCGACGACGATCCCGGCGCCGCGCCGAGCGAGTCGGGCGCCGGCACGGCACGGACGCTGGTGCTCTACGACACCACCGGCGCCTACGCGCGGCTCGGCGAGCTGTACGCCACCCAGGTCGCCAACCTGGCGTCCCGGTTCGGCACCTGGCGGGCCCATCCGGTCAGCCAGTTCAAGGCCGGCGGTGACCGCGGCTACGACGCCATCGTGTACCTCGGCTCCACGTACGACGAGCCCCTACCCGGCGCCTTTCTGGACGCGGTGGCCGCCGACCGGACGCCGGTGCTGTGGTTCAACAACAACATCTGGCAGCTCACCGCACGGCACCCCCAGCTGGCCGGAAAGTACGGGTTCACGCTGGGCCCGTTCGACCGGGCCGCCGTCGCCGAGGTGCGGTACGGGGGCGCGTCACTGACCCGCAACCCCGCCGCCGGCAACCTGATGCGCATCGCCATCAAGGACCCGGCGAAGGCCAAGGCGGTGGCCGACGCGGTGCGGCCGGACGGCTCGGTCACGCCGTGGGGCGTACGCGCCGGCAAGCTGACCTATGTCGGCGAGCTGCCGCTGACGTTCACCAGCGGCAACGACCGCTACCTCGCCGCCGCCGACCTGCTCTACGAGTTGCTCGCCCCGGACACCGCCGTGCGGCACCGGGCGCTCGTACGCATCGACGACGTCGGCCCGATGTCCAACCCGGCGCAACTGCGCGCCATCGCCGACTACCTGCACGGCCGCGGCGTGCCGTTCTCGGTCGCGGTGTTCGCGAAGTACGACGACCTGGCCGGCAAGAACTCGCGCGGCAAGCCGGTGCACCGGACCCTGGACAAGTCGCCGGCGGTGGTGGCCGCCCTGAAACACATGGTCGATCGCGGCGGCACGCTGCTCATGCACGGCTACACCCACGCGTATCCCGGCGGTCCGAACCCGTACGGCGTCAGCGGCGAGGACTACGAGTTCTACCGGGCCCGCCTGGACAAGGCGAAGCGGGTGGTGCTGACCGGCCCGCTGAAGGAGGACTCGACCGGCTGGGCCCGCGGTCGGCTCGCCGCGGCACGCCAGCAGTGGGCCGCCGCGAAACTGCCTGTCCCGCGCATCTTCGAGTTCCCGAACGACGTGGCCAGCGCGACGGCCTACCGGGCCGTCAGCACCGACCCCGGCGTCGACGCGCGGTACGAACGGTCGGTGTACTACCCCGGCCTGCTGTCGGATTCCACGATCGACAACAGCCGCCCGGCGACCCAGTTCTTCCCGTACCCGGTCCGCGACGTGTACGGGACCGCGGTGCTCCCCGAGACGCTGGGCAACGTGGCGGCGCAGGGGTCCACCGGGCCGGGCGCCCAGCGGCCCGCCGACCTGCTGGCCGCCGCGAAACGCCAGCTCGTCGTACGGGACGGGGTGGCCAGCTTCGGCTACCACGCATTCCTCGGCCTGGAACACCTGCCCGCCCTCGTCGAAGGGATCCAGGGCCTCGGGTACACGTTCGTCGCCCCGCAGGCCCTGATCCCCCGGTGAGGGCATCTGCCACCATCGGGGTGTGACGATCGCGCGCGTCGTACCAACCGCCGGGCTCACCCGGCCGGAACTCGCCGAGATCCGCGGCCTGCTGGAGCGGGCGTACGAGGGCGACTTCGCCGACGCCGACTGGGACCACGCGATCGGCGGGCTGCACGCTGTCGTCGCCGAGGCCGGGCAGGTCGTCGCGCATGCGGCCGTGGTGCCGCGGCGGCTCGTGCACGACGGACGGGCCATCCGGACCGGGTACGTCGAGGCCGTGGCGGTGGACCGGCCGTGGCGGGGCCGCGGCTACGCCGCAGCCGTCATGGCCGGGGTCGAAGGCGCCATCCGCTCGTCGTACGACATGGGCGGCCTGTCCGCCGCCGAGGGGGTCGACGGCCTCTACCTCGCCCGCGGCTGGTTGGCGTGGCAGGGGCTCACCTATGTGGCCGGTCCGTCGGGCCCGACCCGCACGTCCGAGGACGACGGCAGCACGTTCGTCCTGCCCGTGCCGGCCACCCCGCCGCTCCGGCTCACCGGCACGCTGATGTGCGACTGGCGGGAGGGCGACGTCTGGTGAGCGAGCGTGGGGGAAGGTCGGCACGGGACATCGACGAGTCCGTCGCCGGACCCGCGCCGGACGCGGGCTGATGCGGACACCGACGCCCTGGTGGGCGCTGCTGTCGTCCGCCGCCGCGCCGGTCCTGCTGATCGGCGGCTGGACGCTCGCCGCCTGGCGGCAGTGCGACCACTACGACAGCACCGTCGAGACGATCAGCTCCCTCGCCGGGCTCGCCGCCACCGACCGCGCGCTGATGACGGCGGCGCTGGTCGGCGTCGGGGCCTGCCACCTCGTCACCGCCCTGGGCCTGACCGACGGCGCCCGCGCGGGGCGCGCCGCGCTCGGCGTCGGCGGCGTGGCGACCATGCTCGTCGCCGCCTTCCCGCTGCCGGTCACCGGCGACGCGCCGGC
>DASQDS010000073.1:0-1702 GCA_035634075.1 Pilimelia sp.
GGGCCGGCGGGGCCGGCAGGGCCGGCGGTGGGCACGGGCGCGGCCGATCGGTTCGCCCTGGGCTTCGCCCCCCTCGGCGGCCCGCTGCGCGCAGTGCCGGCCGGCTACGCCGACTACATCGTCGAGGTCCGCGGCCACGGCGACCGCTTCACGCCGTACCAGCCGGTCGGACCGGGCGACGCGGCCCGGCACGGCGCGGCGGCCGCGGACCACGGCGGGCTCCACGCCGCGGCCGTCGCGCGGGCGGCCGACCTGGGGTTAACCTCCGGGTCGCGCGTGCTGGTGGACGCGGCGACCCACCCGGACCCGCTGGACTGGTTGCTCGCACCGCTGGTCGCGGGCGCCACCGTCGTGCTCTGCGCCGGCCTCGACGCGGCCGGCGTGCCGCGGCGGATGGCCGCCGAGCGGGTGACCGTCAACCTCACAGCGACGCCGGGATGATCTCCTGAAGCACGTCGGAGTCCCGCCACGCGTAGCAGGCGGCCCGGTCACCGAGCCACGGCCGGCGCCTCGCCTCGGCCGCGCTGAGGACGCGCTCCCGGATGTCCAGGATGATGTAGGGGTCGCTGTCCAGCATGCCCACCTGCCGGCCCGGGCCGTAGATCAGGTCCAGCAGCCGCTGCCGGCGGGCCGGCACCAGCCTCCCGGCGCACACCCAGCTGGCCGGCAGCCGGTACCAGAACAGGCGGGTCACCTTGGCCAGCGGGTTGAACGCATGGTTGCCGTCGACCAGCACACCGGAGGTGTCGGTGATCGTCAGCCGCAGGTACACCACGGGGCACGGCGCGGCTGACCCGCCCACCGCCATCGCGGCGGGACCCGAAACGTCCGGGTAATCCCGCTCGTGCACGGCAAGCCGCCTCCTCCGTTACTGATCACCGCCCCCCGTCGTCGAAAAGACGCCCCGGCGCGCGACGCGCGTTGCCGGCCGACCGGTCGTTCCGCCACGCTGTCCGGCCATCCGGGTCACGCCGACCGGCGGCCGCGCGCCAGCTGCACGAACGCCGCCAGCGACTCCGGATTGGCCAGCGCCCCCGCCGCCGCGGCGGACTCGGCGGGCGCACCGGTCAGGATGCGCTTGACCGGCACCTCCAGCTTCTTCCCGCTCAGCGTGCGGGGCACGGCGCGCACCTGGTGGATCTCGTCCGGCACGTGCCGCGGCGACAGGGCGACGCGAAGTTCCGCCGCGATGCGGACACGCACGGCGTCGTCCAGCTCCAGCCCGTCGGCGAGGACGACGAACAGCAGCAACCGATCCTCGTCCTCCAGGTGCACCACGACCGAGTCCACGACCTCGGGCAGCCCTTCCACGACCGCGTAGAACTCCGCCGTGCCCAGCCGCACCCCGCCCCGGTTGAGGGTGGCGTCCGACCGGCCGGTGATCACGCAGCCGCCCGCCTCGTCGATCGTGATCCAGTCGCCGTGCCGCCACACGCCCGGAAACGCGTCGAAGTACGCCTCGCGGTACCGCCGCCCGTCCGCGTCCCCCCAGAACCCGACCGGCATGCTGGGCATCGGCTCCGTGATGACCAGCTCGCCGAGCTGGTCACGCACCGGCCGCCCGGCGGGGTCGTACGCCGCCACGGCGGCGCCGAGCGCGCGGCAGGAGATCTGGCCGGCGCGCACCGGCAGCAGCGGCACCCCACCGACGAAGCCGGTGCACACGTCCGTGCCCCCGGAGAGCGACTGGAGCTGCGGCCGG
>DASQDS010000074.1:0-3770 GCA_035634075.1 Pilimelia sp.
GCCAGCCACGCCGCCTCGCGCGCCTCGGCCCGGCGCCGCCGGCGTTCGATGATCGTGCGGTTGCGCAGGTGGACGACGTAGACGGCGAGCAGCGTGCCGGTGACGGCCACGCTGACCCAGAAGCCGGGGCCGACGGTGAGCACGCCGACCAGCTCGACGAGGTTGAGCAGCACGAGGCCGGCGAAGACGCGCCGGCGCCGGTACACCGCGGGGGTGTGCCGGCGGACCGGCTGCCGCGCGGGACGCCGGCGGCGCCCGGCCGGGACGCTGCGCAGGGGGCGCCGCCGACGCAAACCGCCGGCCCCCGACACGGGAACACTCGACACCGGCACGCCCGACACCGGGACACCAGAGACCGGCACGCCGGACACCGGCACGCCGGACACCGGGACACCGGACACCGGGACACCAGACACCGGGACGCCGGAGAAGGACACCGGCAGCCCCGACGCGCCGGGGCCGGGTAACCCGTTCGGAGGACTTGAGGCACGGAGCGTAACCGAACGAACACGTGACGGGTTGATTGGTCGGCGGCCGGGCACGGTGCGGCGACGACGGCGGCGCTCCAGCACCCGAGCCGTCGACGACGCCCGCTCCGCGACCAGGCGCTCCGTCGCGTCGTACCGGCGCACCAGTGCCGGCGCGAGGGCGAGCAGCCCGGCCGCGGCGAGGACGGCGAGGAGCACCGAGGTCGGCACCCTCACCCCTCCCGTCAACCCCTGTCTCCGGCCCAGCCGACCCCGGGTGAGGTGACCTGCCGCAAGCTTGTGACTTGAGGTTACGGGCGAGGTACCCCGTCCGTGGTGCGCCACACCGTCGCGTATCGCGCAGAACCGATCAAGAACACGACAGGAAAGAGCAGCCGGGCACAGACCGGACGAACGACCCGAGGGAAGGTCAGGCGGCGGCGCGGACGCGGCGCCAGCGGGCCAGCAGGCCACCCTCCGCGGCGACGTCCTCGCTCGTCAGCGCGTACCCGATGTGATCGCGCCAGTCGCCGTCGATGTGCAGGTAGCGCTGGTGGTACGCCTCCTCGCGGAAGCCGAGCTTCTCCACCACCCGCCGGCTCGGCGTGTTCTCCGGCCGGATGTTGACCTCCACGCGGTGCAGCCCGCCGGGGCCGAACGCGTGGTCCACCGCCAGCGCGAGCGCGGTCGGGATCACGCCCCGCCCGGCGACCCGGTAGTCGACCCAGTAGCCGGCGAAGCCCGAACAGAACGCCCGGCGCACGATGTTGCTCAGATTCAGGTGGCCGACGAACTGGTAGCGCCCGTGCCCGTCCAGCAGGCAGACCGCGAACGGCATCCCCTCACCGCTGCGCCCGGCCCGGCGCTGCTCCCGGTAGACGTAGCGGTAGGCGGTCGGCGAATTCATCTCCGCCCAGGGGCCTGGCGGGGTGGACTCCCACGGCGCCAGCCACGCGCGATTGGCGCAGCGCACCTCCGACCAGGCGGCCGCGTCCCGCCGCTCGTACGGCCGCAGCAGCACCTGCCCGTCGGACAGCACCGCCGGCCAGCCGGGGCTCCTCATCAAACCTGTCCAGTCCGTCACCGACGTCGGTCAAGCAACAGTACGTCGACCGTGGAGCCGGCGGCTGCCGCGGTCACCCGCTCGCCGAGGACCAGCAGGCCGTTGGCGTCGGCCAGCCCGGAGAGGGTGTACGGCCCACCGGCCAACGGCTGGACGGTGTACCCGCCGCCGCGCCGCTCGGCCACGTGCGCCGGCCGGAACTCGCGCAGCCCGGTCGGTGAGGACACCGTCTCCAGCAGGTGCGCCCGGACGCTGGGGCGGAACACCGGCTCGGCGCCCGCCAGCAGCTGGATCACGGGCCGGGCCAGCACCTCGAAGCCGATCATCGCGGCGCCGGGGTCACCCGGCAGGCAGACGATCGGCACCTCCTCGCCGCCGACGGTGCCGAACCCGAGGGCGGTGCCGGGGTAGAGCGCCACGTCGGTGAACGACACCGCACCCCGGCCACCGTCCCGCCGGGACAGGATGCGCCGCACCATGTCGCCAGGGCCGGTGCCCGTCCCCCCGGTCGTCAGGATGAGGTCCGAGCGCAGGGTCTGGTCCTCCAGCAGGCCGCGCAGGCCTTCCGGGTCGTCGTCGCAGATGCCCACCCGGTACGCCAGCGCACCGGCCTCCACCGCCGCGGCCGTGAGCGCGTGCGAGTTGGCGTCGACGACCTGGCCCGGCTGGCTGGCCCGGCCCACGTCGACCAGCTCGTCGCCGGTGGCCACGATGACCACCCGGGGGCTGGGCCGCACGACGACGTGGCCGATGCCGGTGGCGGCGAAGACCGCCACGAGGGCCGGGTTCACGTACGTCCCGGCCCGGGCGAGCACGGACCCGGCGGCGAACTCCTCGCCGGCGCGGCGCACGCCGTACCCCCGCTTGGGGGTCTGGAATATCTCGACGGCGGCCATGCCCTGGTCGGTCCAGCCGACGGGCACGACCACGTCCGACGACACCGGCAGCGGCGCGCCCGCGGCGACGGAGAAGCAGGTGCCGGCGGTGAGCCGGACCGGTCGCCAGCTCGCCGCGCCGAGGTCGCCGACGACGTTGAGGCGCACCCGGCCCGGGCCGGTGAGGTCCTCCCAGCGCGCGGCGTAGCCGTCGATCGCCGCCTGGTCGAAGGCCGGGAAGTGGTGCGGTGCGACGACGTCGTCGGCCAGCACGTTGCCGTGCGCCTGGGTCAGGTCGAGGTCGAGCGGGGGCAGCGCCCGCAGCCTGCGCAGCACACTGCCCAGGTAATCGGCGAGCGGCGTCAGCTCGTTCGCGGCCGCCTCGAACTCGGCCGTCGAGGTCATCCGGTGCGCTCCCCGGCCGGCGAGGCGACGAACTCACGTAGCCAGGCCAGGAACTCCGGCCCCCATTCGGCGCGCTGGGTGGCGAGCTGCACCACCGCCTGGAGGTAGCCCAGCGGCATGCCGGTGTCGTAGCGCACGCCGCGGTAGACGATCCCGTGCACGGGCGTGCCCTCGGCCAGCATCAGCGCCATCGCGTCGGTGAGCTGGATCTCCCCGCCGCTGCCGGGCCCGGTCTTGCGGATCGCGTCGAAGATGCCCGGCGGCAGCACGTACCGGCCGACGACCGCGAGGTTGCTCGGGGCATCCTCGGGCGCCGGCTTTTCCACCAGCCCGGTGACCTGCACCACCTCGCCGACGTCGCCCAGGTCGGCGGCGGCGTCGCTGACCGAGGCGATGCCGTACCGCTTCGTCTCCTCGGGCTCGACCTCGATGAACGCCAGCACGATCCCGCCCGTGCGGGCCTGCAGGTCGAGCATCCTGGGCAGCAGCGGGTCGGTCTCCTCGGTGAACTCGTCCCCGAGCAGGACCGCGAACGGCTGGTCACCGACGTGTGACTCGGCGTACGACACGGCGTGGCCGAGGCCGAGCGGCTCGCCCTGCCGGCAGGTGTAGATCTCCGCCAGCTCGGCCGGCCGGCGGACCGCCGCGAGCCGCTCGGTGTCGCCCTTCTCGGCGAGCCGGGACTCCAGGTACGGCTGGCGGTCGAAATGGTCCACCATGGACGTCTTGCCCCGGCCGGTGATCAACAGCACGTCACCGATGCCGGCGGCGGCCGCCTCCTCGACGATGTACTGCAGGACCGGCAGGTCCACGACCGGCAGCAGCTCCGTCGGCACGGCCTTCGTGGCCGGCCGGAAGCGGGTGGCGAGGCCGGCCGCGGGGATCACGGCCTTGACCGCCCGCCGTCCGGCGTGTGGCGGCGTCTCGGCTGGCCCGGGGGTCTGGGGCGGGGACGTCTGT
>DASQDS010000075.1:0-13902 GCA_035634075.1 Pilimelia sp.
GTGCCGCTGCCCCGCGACCCGCGCGCGACGCCGGACCGCGGCTTCGTCGACGTGGTCCTGAAGACCAATCACGGGCAGATCCCCCTGCGGCTCGACCGGGCCCAGGCGCCGTGCACCGTGCAGAGCTTCCTGCACCTTGTCCGGCACCGGTTCTACCACCGCACGACCTGCCACCGGCTCACCGCGTACCCGACGCTGAAGGTCCTTCAGTGCGGCGACCCGAGCGGGACGGGCAGCGGCGGGCCGGGTTACCGGTACGCCGACGAGCTGCCCACCGCACTGCCGCCCGCGCCGACCGACCCGACCGGCGCGCGCCGGGTGTACGCCCGCGGGGTGCTGGCCATGGCCAACGCCGGCCCGGACACCAACGGCAGCCAGTTCTTCCTGGTGTACGCCAACTCCGCGCTGCGACCGGACTACACCATTTTCGGCACGGTCAACGCACGCGGGCTGGCCACGCTGGACCGCGTCGCCGCCGGCGGCGTCCAGCCCACCGCGGCCAACCCCGCGCCGGTCGACGGTGCGCCCGCCCTGCCCGTACGCATCCGCGCGGCACACGTGCGTCGCTGAGGCACGGCGTCCACCCCGCCGGAGTACGGCGGGAGCCGGCCGGTCCTCCCGCCGTTCATCGAGACCGAACGTGCGGGAGGTCACCGGTCGCTCCGGGCGTCGTCACGATCGGTCACCGGCACGCGATCGACGACGGGCACGCGTCGGCGAGGCGGACAACGCCCGGGCGCGGAACGCCGGATCCGGCGGCTGGTGTCGGGCGCGTTCCTTGACGGTTCGCGTGCCGGGTGCCACCGTTGCCCACGCCGCGGGGCGCTGCCGCTGCCGGCCGCCCCGCCGAGGCCACCTCAGTCCTGGGCGCAGACCGCGGTCATCTCCTTCAGGTAGTCGGCCAGCGGAGGCAGCCCGGCCGCCGCGCGCCGTTGCTCGACCCGGGCCTCGTCGGCGATGGGAGTACGCGGCTGGGGGCCGGTCGGGCCGCAGGCCATCTGGGTGCCGTACTGCTGAGGTCGGCCCTGCGCGACGGCGACCCGGTCCTCCAGGTACGCCAGATTGCCGGGCGAGGCCTGCCCCCGGGCCACCGCCGCGCGCAGCAGGGGCAACATGTCCCGCTGGAACTGCGGATCGGCGTCGGCGTGCTGCACGATGGCCCAGGCGGCGTCCTCGCCGTCCTTACCCACCAGGGGGATCGTCGGCCAGCCGTGTTCGGCGACGATCCGCTTCAGCCGTTCGGTGCGGGCCTGGTCTCCCTCGGTGTCGGGGCCGCCGGTGCGGCCGCTCTGATCGCGTTTCAGCATGGCGAGCAACTCGTCGTGCAATCGCTGGTCGAAGGCCACCGGCGCGGACGGCGCTGACGACGCGGGTGCCGGGTCCGGCCCGGCCGCGCAGCCGGCGAGCACCAGCAGTGCAGCGATAGCGACGGTCACCGCACGCATCGACATCCTCCACCCGTCGGGGTCGTCTGTAATTGTCCTCCCGCCCCGCTCCCGGTGCTGCCCCGCACGGCAGCCGGGCCGCCGCTGCCACGCCGGCGTTCACTTGGCTGAACATCAACCACGTCACGATCAGCGACGCCGCCTCGGGCCTAAGCCGCAAAGGGGCCGCCACCACGACCGCGCTGACGCCGCCCGCGACCGGGGCATCCCCGGCGTCCGCTTCGATGATCCGGACGACCTGTCGATCGCGTTCGCGAAGGAGCGGGAAGGCAAGGGCGACCTGGCCGCCGCGGCGGAGACCCTCGTCGGCATCGCGGCCACCCGCCGCCGCCCTCGCGGCGTTCGACCGGCGTGCAACCAGGTGATCCGCCGCGCGCTGAACCGGCGGGCGACGTGCGCGTGAGCCCCGCGTCGATGGCCTCGAGGCCGTCCGGGCACGGGCTTGGTACAACGAGTTGATCCCTCGCGTACGGATGATCAGCGAGTTGACCGCCTCGGCCGCCCGCAGGTCGGCGCCGGCCTCGCTGGCACCGATGACGACCAAGCGCAGGAGCAACACTGCGCAACGAGCCGACCGGCGACAGTTGCGCGGCGGGCAGCAATGGGCGGGTGGGTCTGGGCCGCCGCCGGCCTGACCAACCGGCGGCGGGCCTCGACCGGATGTCGGCCGGTGTCAGCCGGATTTGACGGGCAGTTCGGTCAGCAACTGCTCCACCTTCGCCTTGATCGCGTCGCGGATCGGGCGGACGGCGTCGAGGCCCTGCCCGGCCGGGTCGTCGAGCTTCCAGTCCAGGTAGCGCTTGCCGGGGAAGACCGGGCAGACGTCGCCGCAGCCCATGGTGATGAGCACGTCGGAGGCCTCGGCGGTCTCGTAGGTCAGTTTGCGGGGGGTGTTGGCGGTGATGTCGATACCAACCTCCGCCATCGCCGCGACCGCGGCCGGGTTGATCTGTTCTGCGGGTGCGCTGCCGGCGGAGCGGACCTCGACGGTGTCGCCGGCGAGGTGGCGCAGCCACCCGGCGGCCATCTGGGAGCGGCCGGCGTTGTGGACGCAGACGAACAGGACGCTGGGTTTGTTGCTCATGTCGGTTCGGTTCCTCCGTGCTGAATCGGTGTGCTGCGCCGAGGTTCGCAGAGCTTCTCGGCTCGCGGCGGGAATATGCGGCGGTGAGGTCACGACGTGCGGGCGCCGCGCTTGCCGGTTGGTACGTCGGAGCGGGCGGAGCCGGTGTCAGGGTGCGCAACGACAACGTCGTCGGCGGTGCGGCCGGCGTCGGGATACAGCGCGAGGAGCAGCCCGACGCCGACGAGTAGACCGATGACCTGGGCCACCACGAACCCGGGCACCGAAGCGGGGGCGATCCCGGCGAAGGTGTCGGTGAACGCCCGGCCGACGGTGACGGCGGGGTTGGCGAAGCTGGTGGAGGACGTGAACCAGTACGCGGCGCCGATGTAGGCGCCGACAGCAGCGGGTGCGACGGCGGCCCGGCCGGAGCGGGCGAGGGCGAAGATGAGCATGATCAGCCCGCTGGTCGCGACGACCTCACCGAGCCACAGGTGCCCGGCGCTGCGTTCCTTGCCGGAGAAGTCGACCGCGGCAAGGTCGAACATCAGGTTGGCCAGGACCGACCCGCCGGTCGCCCCGGCGGCCTGGGCCACGACGTACCCCGCAAGATCGGTCAGGGTGAGGCCGGTGCCGTTGCGGCGGCCGATGAACCAGTCCGCGGCGGAGACGACCGGGTTGAGGTGCGCCCCGGACACCGGCCCGAACGTGAGGATCAGCGCGCCGAGCGCGAGCGCGGTGGCGACCGAGTTCTGCAGCAGCTGCAGCCCGACGTCGTCTGGGGACAGGGTCGTGGCCATGATGCCGGAGCCGACGACGGCGGTGACGAGCAGCGCGGTGCCGACGAATTCGGCGAGGAACCGTCGCCAGGGTGCTGGGTGGGTCATGGAGTGCTGCTCCTACATTGGGCTCTGCTGTTGAACACTGCCGGGTCGGCGGGTGCGATCCGGGCGGGCTGGACGGGTGGGCGTGGGCCGGTCGATGGCTGGCGGACGGTCAGGCCGCCGGGATGCCGAGCTGGCCGATGAGGGTACGGACGCGGCGCTCGATCTCGTCGCGCAGGGGGCGGACACCGTCGACGTCCCAACCGGCCGGGTCGTCGAGGTCCCAGTTCTCATACCGGGTGCCGGGAAGCACCGGGCAGGCGTCGCCGCAGCCCATCGTGACGACGACGTCGGCGGCGCGGACGACCTCGTCGGTCCACGGCTTCGGGTACTCGCCGGTGATGTCGATGCCGCGTTCGGCCATCGCCGCGACCGCGGACGGGTTCACCTCGATCCCCGGTTCCGACCCGCCGGACCAGGCGACCGCCCGGTCGCCGGTGAGGTGGGTGAAGAATCCGAGCGCCATCTGGGAGCGGCCGGCGTTGTGGGTGCACAGGAACAGCACGGCCGGCTTGCCGTCGCGGTGGTGGCCTTCCACCCGGGCGAGGGCCTGCAGGCGCTGCCGGGCGAAGCGTTCGGCGAGCAGCGGCAGGAAGTTCGGCACCGTGCTCAGCGACGCGAACTGGTCGTAGCTGCTGTGCAGGAACCGTTCGATCGTCTCGGTGCCGTAGGTGCCGTCGAACTCCCCGCCGAGCCGCACCGCTGCCGTGCGAAGGGCGAGTTGCTGGTCGATGGACAGATGCTCGTGACGGTAGGAGGCGAGCGCGTCGGTCATCGTTGGTCTCCGATCGATGGGGTGACTGCGGGGGCGAGACGGTCGATGCGGGCGGCGAGGTCTGCGAATGTCGCCTCGAACGCGGCGTCGGAGTCCGCCGGTGCCGGCACGGACCAGTGCAGCCGGGGCCGTACCCCACCGGTGAGGTCCTCGTGGGCGTTGTCGCACACGGCGACGACGAGGTCGGTGTCGTGCAGGACGTTGGCGACGTGGGCGGTGCCGGCGGCGTCAATGACCAGGCCGTGCCGGCGGGCGACGGCGACGGCCCGGGGGTGGACCCGCGCGGCGGGTTGGGTGCCCGCCGACGCCGCGGGGATGGTGGCGCGCTGTGTCCACAGCGCCGCGGCGAGCTGCGAGCGGGCCGAGTTGTGGGTGCAGACGAACACCACCCGCGGCACGCCGGGCAGCGGCGGTGCGGTGAGCAGGGCGAGGACGGCCGGCTCGAGGCGCAGGTAGACCCGGCGGCGGTCGCCTTCGGAGCGGTGCCGGACCACGAGGCCGGCCTCATGCAACACCTTGACGTGGTGCGCGACCAGATTGGAGGGCAGGTCAAGGTCGCGGGCGATCTCGCCGGGTGAGGCGTCGCCGACGGTGAGCGTGTCGACGATGGCCAGGCGGGCCGGGTCGCCGAGGGCGGCGTGGACCTGGGCGCGCCGCCGCGTCGATGTAAGCTCAGCGTTCATTGACTCAATGGTTAGTGAGGCTTCTCCTGGCGTCAAATGAACAGCAGATGTCGCGGTTGACGGTGCCGTGAAGGCTGCGGTGGCGAACCCCGGGTGAGACGCCGTGCGTCTTGGCTACAGGGCCGAGCGAGCGTCGATGGTCAGCAGGGCGGCGAGCTGGCGCATGATGCCGGGCCGGGCGCGGTAGTAGACCCAGGTGCCGCGGCGGTCGGAGTCGACGAGGCCTGCCTCGCGCAGGGTCTTGAGGTGGTGGGAGATCGTCGGGCCGGACAACTGGAACGCCGGGGTCAGGTCGCACACGCACATCTCCCCGTCCGGGGCCGAGGCGATCATCGACATGAGCCGGAGCCGGACCGGATCGCCGAGCGCCTTGAACGCCGGCGCGAGCATCGCGGCCGTCTCTGCGGGGATTCGCTGCTGCGCGATCGGCGGGCAGCACGGCTGGGCCGTGTTGAGGTCTGTGAGCGTGAGCACCGCCGCTTGCTTTGACATGTCTCTAGGTTGACAGATGTCAAATCAGCGTGCAACTGTTTGATTCGACGGACGTCAAGACAGTCCGCGCCGCCCGATGAGGAGACCGTCATGTTCCGCTTGACCCGCCGCGCCACCAGCGATTCAGCCCTGCGGGGCGGAATCCGGTTCTGCGACGGCTGCGCCGAGGTCAGCACCGCCGCCGACCGAGCCCAGCGCCGAATGGAGCGCACCCGCGCCGCCCTCGCCGCCCTGGCCGGCCCCCGCTGACCCATCCCCATCCGTACCGATCGTTGAAGGAGCTTGCCCATGACCGTGACGGAAGCCCAGGCCCAGGGCGATCCCGCTGCCGGCCTCAGCGCGGCCGGGACCGGCGGCTGTTGCGGCGACCCGCCGCAGGCCCCCGCACGCTGCCCGACCCCGCGCAGGCGACCGCTGCTGCCGGGGCGCCGTGCTGCGGCACCACGGCCGAGGCGACGCTGGCGGGTGCCTGCTGCGGCACGACGGCGAAGGCTCAGGCGGTCGCCTCGGGCGCCGGCTGCTGCGGATGAGCGCCGCCCGCCGACCCCCCGCGACCGCGGCCGCCGTCGAGGTCCTCGCCGGACTGCTCGACGGCGTCGAGACCGCCACGCTCGCGGCTGGTCGTGGCGACCGGCTGGTTGACCACCGCAGACCCTGTTACCCTCCAATCGTAGATCGGCGATAGACGATGCTGTGGGTGGATGGTCGTGAGCGAGCTGCTGGACCGGGCGATCGCCGAGGAGTACGCCTCCTGGTTCCGCGCGCTCGCGGACCCGTCCCGGGTGCAGATCGTGGAGTACCTGGCCCGGCAGGGGAAGCCGTTGAGCGTCGGGGACCTCGTGGTGGCTGTCGGGCTGGCGCAGTCGACCGTGTCGCAGCACCTCAAGATCCTCGCCGAGGTCCGGTTCGTCCTCGTCGAGGCGGTCGGCAACGCTCGGCATTATCGGATCAACGAGGCGTGCGTCGGGTGCTTCCCGTCGGCGGCGGACGTCGTGATGGGCCGGCCTGCACCAACCCCGACCGGCGGCTGCCCATGACCGCGGTGGCGATCCGGCCGATGACCGCGGCCGACACGCCCGCTGTGCCGGCGATTCACCAGGCCGGCCCGGCGGTCTTGGCGGTGCCGTCCCGCGCGGTGTACGGCCGCGGCGTCGGCCGGATGCTGGTCGACGCGCTGATCGCCTCGGCCGGGCAGGCCGGGATCTGGGCGATCCAGTCCGGGAACCTCCCGGAGAACACCCCGAGCCCCGCCCTGCACCGCGCCGCCGGATTCCGCACCGTCGGCCTCCGGGAACGGGCCTGCCGGCAGGTCCCCCAGGGCAACCGGGCGCGCGATGTGGTCCTCGTCGAACGCCGCAGCCCGCTCGGCACCTGACGACCCGGCCAGTTCCCACCCCGGTCGCCGGACCGGCGCGCGCGCATCCGGTACCGGATCGCCTACCGAGCCGTAGTCCACCTTCATATTTCGAAGATCGTCGAGACATTGGAGTTTGTTGTGAGTGCTCGTCTGGAAGACCTGCCTGTCATCGTGATCGGTGCCGGCCCGGTGGGTCTGGCCGCCGCCGCGCACCTGGCCGAGCGCGGCATCGCGTTCACCGTGCTGGAGGCCGGGGACGGCCCCGCTGCCGCGGTCCGCCAGTGGGGGCACGTGCGGCTGTTCTCGCCGTGGCGGTACAACATCGACGCCGCCGCGCGGCGGCTGCTCACCGACGCCGGATGGGTCGAGCCCGACGCCGAACGGCTGCCCACCGGCGGGCAGCTCGCCGCGGACTACCTGCAGCCCCTCGCCGACCTGCCCGCCCTGAAGCCGCACGTGCGCTACGGCACCCGCGTCGTCGCGGTCACCCGCCTCGGCCTGGACCGGCTCCGCTCCGCCGGCCGCGCGGCGACGCCGTTCCTGGTCCGTTCCGCCGACGGCACAGACCTGCTGGCCCGTGCGGTGATCGACGCGTCCGGCACCTGGTCCACCCCGAATGTCCTCGGCGCCGCCGGCATCCCCGCCCACGGGGAGGCCGCCGCCGCGCCGTTCATCGAGCACGCCCTACCGGACGTGCCCGGCGCCGACCGGGACCGCTTCGCCGGCCAGCGCACCCTGGTCGTCGGTGCCGGACACTCCGCCGCGAACACGCTGCTCGTCCTGGTCGACCTCGCCGAGCAGGCGCCCGGCACCGAGATAGTGTGGGCGATCCGGGCTGCGACCCCGGCCCGCACCTACGGCGGCGAGACCGCCGACGCGCTGCCCGCCCGCGGCGCGATCGGCACCCGGCTGCGCGAACACGTCGACGCGGGCCGCATCCAGCTGATCACCGGATTCTCCGCGCGGACGCTCACCGTCGGGCCCGACGGCGGCGTCGAGGTCTCCGATGGGGACCGTGCCGTCGTCGTGGACCGGATCGTGGCCGCCACCGGGTTCCGCCCCGACCACGGCTTCGTGTCCGAGTTGCGGCTGGACCTCGACCCGATCATGGGCTCCACCCGGGCGCTGGCGCCGTTGATCGACCCGAACGAGCACTCCTGCGGCACGGTCCCGCCGCACGGCGTCGACGAGCTCGCCCACCCGGAGCCGGGCTTCTACGCCATCGGGGTGAAGAGCTACGGCCGCGCCCCGACGTTCCTGCTGGCGACCGGCTACGAGCAGGCCCGGTCCGTCGTCGCCGCCCTGGCCGGGGACTGGGCCGCCGCCCGCGACGTGCAACTGGACCTGCCGGAAACCGGCGTGTGCAACAGCAACCCGGTCGTCGGCGACGACACCCTCGACGCAGCCGGCGGCGGCTGCTGCGGTGCACCCGCCGCCGAGACCGTGCCGGCCGGGCGGGGCCTGTCCACGGGCATCGCCGGTGGGCTGCTGTCCGCGCCCATCACGCTGGTCAGCGCGTCGGCGCCGGCCAGCGGTGAGCAGTCCGGTGCTGAGCCGGCCGGCGGCTGCTGCAACTGACCCGTGCACTTCCAACCACGCCGGTGGCCGCCGACCTGCGGGTCGGCGGCCACCGCCCCGTCTTTCACGGAGGGGTGGGTCCTGCTGGACGACGCCGCCCTCAAGCTGCGGTAGCTGGGAACGATCCCCGGTGACTCGAGTGATGTTCCAAAAGAGCGGTGCGCAGGGTGGCGGGTCCGCCGCGCCAGGCGATGTGGGCGTCCGGGCGTACCAGTGTCCACGGCTTGGTGGCGTCGACCGTGGGTGCCAGCACCACGCGGTCCTGCCAGCCGTGCATCGCGGACCTGGCTGCCTCCGGAGCCAGGAGGACGAACTTGCCGGCGCGTAGCACCTCGTACAGACGCCGGGATCCCTGCAGGGGGACGTCCTGTGCCCGCGGCGCCCGCGGATAGTCGATCCCGATGCCGGAGATGGTGCCGGCGGCCTTGCCGGCGACGGGTGGCAGGCGCAGCGCGGCGCCGCCGAGGAGGTTGCGGGCCAGCCGGCCGGCCCGGGACCGGATCATCGCCATCCGGATGATCGCGCCGCTGCTGCGCAGGACGAGGCGACCGACCGGGTGGCGCTCGCTCTCGTAGGTGTCCAGCAGCCCGTCCGGCGCCCAGCCCTGGATGGCCGCGGCGAGTTTCCAGCCGAGGTTGACGGCGTCCTGCAAGCCGGTGTTCATGCCCTGCCCACCCGCCGGGGAGTGCACGTGTGCCGCGTCTCCCGCCAGGAACACCCGTCCGACCCGGTAGTGCGGGGCCTGGCGTTCGTCACTGTGGAAGCGGGATTTCCAGCGCGCCTCCTGTAGGCCGAAGTCGGTGCCCAGCGCGCGCCGCAGCACGTCGCGGATCTCCCCGAGTGTCACCGCCGCGGTGTCGGGGACCTGGTGGCGGCGGTCCCAGGCGAAGACGCGGTGCCAGCCGTCGCCGAACGGCGCGACGAACGCGAACGCGTCACCGACCGCGTTGACCGCGAGCACATCGTCAGGGGCGTGGGCCAGCCGTACGTCCGCGAGCATGATCGACTTGAGCACGGACTTCCCGGGGAACGGCAGCCCCAGCGCGTCGCGCACGACACTGCGCACGCCGTCGGCGCCGACCGCGTAGGCCGCCCGCACCGTGTCGCCGCCGATCGTCAATTCCACGCCGTCGGCATCCTGGCGCAGCGCGGTCACCTGGGTGTCACGCACGATGCGGGCACCGGACTCAGTCGCTCGCTTCTCCAGCGCACGCTCCACATTGAGCTGGGGGGTGATGAGGAGGTACGGAAACCTTGTCGCCAGGGTGGACAGGTCGATCCGCAGGTGGTCGAACAGGCGCAGCCGGTCGACCTGCGCACCGCTGGCGACCAGTCCGTCGGCCAGTCCCCGTGCGTCGAGGTGCTCCAGCGTCCGGGCGTGGACGCCGAACGCACGGGTGAGGTTGGATTCCGTGCCGCGCCGCTCGAGCACGGTCACGTCGACGCCGGCCTGCGCCAGGTCGCCGGCGAGCAACAGCCCGGTAGGCCCGGCACCGACAATGGCAACGGTGGTTCGGTTCACCATGATGACCTCCTGTGTCGACAGTCTTGCTACTTCACGGTCGGCTTCGAGGGAGTCAGCGACAGCACCTCGTGGCCGGCATCCCAGAGCAGGGTCAGCAACGCACGTACCGATGCCTGATCGAGGTCTTCGATGATCAGCACCGAGCTGTCCGCGGCCGACATCGACACCTGGTCGAATCTGGTCCGGATCAATCCCAACAGGGTGCTGGAGAGCGGCCCGTGCAATGCCAGCTCGCTCCGTGTGGTGGCCATGCCGCTAATGCAAACCCGCACCCGGGTGACCGGACATCACCCGGGCGGAAGAGTACCCGGGGTGGTCTCAGATCAGGCCGAGATCGCGCGCGGTCGCGATCGCGGCGTGGCGGGACGTCACGCCGAGCTTGCGGTAGAGGCTTTTGTTGTACGCCTTGATCGTGTTGATCGACAGGAAAAGCGCCGCGCCGATCTCCCGCTGGGTCGCGGGGCCCTGCAGCGCCCGCAGGACGGACAGCTCACGGTCGGTCAGCTCCTCGACGAGCGCGCCGGAGCGCCTGGCGGCGCGGGCGCCTGCCCGGCCCAGCCGCACTTCGGCGTCCTCGAGTCGCCGCGCCGCGAAGGCGCTCACCGGTTCGTTGTCGACGACGTCGCGGGCCCGCGACAGCGCCGCGAGGGCGGCGGGCCGGTCGCCGCAGGCGAGTTCGGCGTCGGCGAGGTAGACCAGGCTCAGGAACAACACCGTCGGCCGCGGGTGCAGTTCGGCGAGCGTGACGCAGCGGCGCAGCAGGGCTGCGGCCGCTTCGACGTCGGCGCCCTGGTAGCGGCGCCGGCCCTCGGCGGTGCGCAGCCCGGCCAGCCCTGGTGCGCTCGCCTCCCGCCGGTCGCGCTCGACGGCCGCGGCGAGCGGGCCGGCTTCCCGCAGCACCCGATCGCACTCTGCGCCGCGGCCCGCTTCGACGAGGCTGATGGCCAGTGTGCCGGCGACATTCAGCGCTATCCACGGCTGCCAGGAGGCGCGGCCGGGGAGGGCCCACTGATCAAGCAGCAGGGCCGCGGCCTCGTCGAAACGGCCGGCCCGGGCCAGCATGCCACCAAGCGCCGGGCGCACGACCGGATGCCCCGGGGCGCCGCCCTCGGTTTCCAGTTCGAAGGCCTGCCGCGCCAGGGCCACGGATCGCCCGGATTCGGCGTCGGAGACGCCGTAGGCCGCGCGCCAGCACAACACGGCGGCCCGGAAGCTGTGCCAACCGGGAGCCACGGCGTCGGGGGTGCCCGCCGCCTCGGCCGCGTCCAGCCAGCGGTTGACGCGCGCCTGATCGCCGCAGAGCGCCGCCGCGGAGCCCAGAGTCAAGGCCAGCGTCGGGCCTACCACGGAATTGGGCAACCGCTCGCCCAGCTGCAGGTACGTGGCTGCCGCCCCGCGCGGGAAGAACCACTGCTCCCCGCTGTTCGCCAACAGCTCGGCGGCGGCGGCGTCGTGGCCGGCCCGCAGCAGGTGGCGTACCGCATCGTCGATCCGGTCCTGGGCGGCGAACCAGACCGCAGCGCGGCCCAGCACCTCACTCGGGTCCGTGGTCGCCTCGCGGGCCAGAGCGTCGCGGAGCAGGCGATGGCAGCGGTACCACTGCTGCTCCTCGTCCAGGGCGGAGACGAACAGGTCCGCCCGGTCCAGGTCGGCCAGCACCTTGGCCGAGCCGGTCACCTGCAGCGCCGCGTCACACAGCGGACCGGAGAGCCGTTCGAGTGGCGCAGCGCGCACAAGCAGGTCGCGGTGCGCCGGGGCGAGACCGGGTAGGACCTCGGCCGCGAAGTAGTCGAGTAGGTGCCGGTCGTCACCGCGAGCCTTCGCCGGGTCGGCGCGCAGTGCGAGGGCGGCCAGTTGCAGTCCCGCCGCCCATCCTTCGGTCCGCTCCCACACGGCCGCCGCCGCCACGCCGTCGAGGTCATGCCCCGACACCGCCGACACCAGGGCTGCCGCCTCGTCCGGCGAGAACCGCAACTGCGCCGCGCGCAACTCGGTCAGCTCGCCGCGGGCCCGCAGCCGCGCGATCGGCAGCGGCGGATCCGCGCGCCCGGCGACCACCAGCCGCAACGAGCCCGGCAGGTACGACACCAAGAACTCGACGGCCTCATGGATCCGCGGATCGGTGAGGAGGTGATAGTCGTCGAGCACCAGCACATGCTGCACCGCGGACGCGGCCAACTCGTTCAGCAGCATCGGCAGTGCCAGCTCGACCGGGGACACGTCGGCCGCGTCCAGCGCACGCAACGGGCCCACGCTGATGTCGCCGCTGACGCCACGCAGCGCGGTGAGCACGTAGCTCCAGAACCGCACCGGCTCGTCGTCGCCCTCGTCAAGCGAGACCCACGCGATGCGGCGCTGCTCGCCGGCGTTCGCCGCCCAGCCGCTCAGCAGACTCGTCTTGCCCCAACCCGCGGGTGCCACCACCACGGTCAGCCGCGTCTCGGCCACGCGCAACTGCCGTTGCAGGCGCTCCCGCGGGACCGCGCCGGCCCGGACCGGTGGAATCACCTGTTTCACGGTGAGCAGTGGCCGTACGGGCCTCTCCGACGTCACGACGCTCCCGACCTGCGGACCGACACCGCACCGCCTCGATTCTGCCAGCCGGGGCACCCCGGGTACACCGGCAGCGGGCCTTCGGGGTGCTACGAGGAAGCCGGGTCGGTGGTGCCGACCCGGCTGCCCAACGGTTACCGGGAGTACGACTCGGTGCGGTGCGCCGGTGTCGTGCGGATCCGGGAGTTGATGGGGCTCGGGTTGTCGGTGAGCAGGCCCCGCCCGCTCGTGGAGTGTCTGCCGTGGCTGGTAAAGCTGGCCGGTCCCGCAGCGCATCGGCCGGATGCCCGCGGGACGGCGATCCAGCGCGCTGGACGCCACGGGGTGGACGTCGTCGCGCGGTGTCGCGGTCTACTCTCCGGCATCCGGCCAGCACCCCCACCTTGCGGAACCGGCCAGCAGATACAGGTTGGCCCGGGGAGCCGGCGGGTGCCTCATCCGCGCGGGATGAATCGGGAGCGCGGGCCGCCTCCGGCGGCGTCGCCGGAGTCCTCGACGGGCTGCCGCCAGCCCCGGGGCCGTAGCCGCGCCGCGGGGGCCGGTCGAGCGCCCGCTCGGTCACCCGTTGCGCTTCCCGCTGCGCCGGCGTTCCGCCTGCACAATGCCAATTTCGTCCCGGCCCGAGACGACGATCGACGGATCGCGAACGACCTTCCCGTCATAGGCTTCCAGCCTGCGTGCCAGCGCGGTGCGCTCCCGGCGCAACGCGATGAGGTCCCGCATCGCCTTGTCGTATGCCACCGCGATGTCCGCCGGGGGTGGCGACGCGGCCATCGTGGCCCTCCGGGTGCGACGCGCCGGCGGTGTGCGGATCACCACGGTGCGGGCCACCTTGTCGTGGACGGCCTGGTGCCGCCGGTCCACCAGGGCCCACACCGCGCCGACCGGGAAGTAGGCCAGCAGGAGCGCCCGCAGCAGCGCCGCGGCCCAGGACAGGCGACGCGGACGCGTGCCGACGACCCGCACGCCCAGCACCGCCATCCCCGGGGTCCGGCCGGTGAGCGCCCAGAACAGCGTGCAGTATGCCGCCAGCAGCGCGGGGAGGGCCAACAACAGGGTGGACGTGGCGGCGCGGGTGAGGTCGTGCAGCCGTGCCCCCATGACCGACGTGACCATCCCGGCGACCGCGGCCGCGCCGGTGAAGACCACGGCGACGACGAGGGTGTCCAGCAGGTAGGCGACCGCCCGGCTGACCGGGCCGGCGTACTCCCACGGTCCGGGGGCGGTCATCGCGTAGGCGGCGGTGCGGGCTCGGGGCGTGGACCGCGGTGGAACACCCGGGAGGCCAGCCGGTCGACCACCATGTCGCCAGCTTCGGCGCTGGCCCGTAGGCGCCCGACGAGCTCATCGACGACGGTTTCGCTCTGTCCGCGCATGAGCGACTGGATCCGCTCGGGCTCCTCCTCCAGCAGCAGGAGGACGTCGTCGAGGACGGCGCGGACGACCGGACGGAGGACGCGCTGAAGCTGGCTGTCCACCACGCGGTCGGCGACCGGCGACGTCGCTACGGTGACCGCCGCGGCCTGTGCGGCGTCCCCGGCCCGCCG
>DASQDS010000076.1:0-4111 GCA_035634075.1 Pilimelia sp.
CGGCTATGCAGGCGGTGCCGATGCGGCGGAAGCCGACGCCGGCGTACACGCGGGCGATGTCGTCGCTGCCCGCGGAGAGCAGCACGAGGTCCGCGCCGTGGGAGCGCGCGTGGCGGGCCAGGGCGGCGGTGAGCGCGCCGCCGAGCCCGCGCCGGCGGGCGGCCGGCAGCGTCGCCACCCCGGCGATCTCCGCCACGTCGTCCACGCGCTGCACCATCCCGCTGGACACGATGCCCTGCCCCGGGCGTTCGGCGACCGCCACCACCCGCCGGTGCTCCGCCGCGCTGCGCCGCTCGCCGGCAACGTGTTCCGGGGTGAGCGGCGGCAGCGCGGCGTCGCGCTCGGCGGGGCCGGCGTTCCCCGCCACGGTGCCCGGTGCGCCGAAGCTGACCTCCGCCACGGCGCGGGAGGCGGCCAGTTCGGCGCCGAAGGTGTCCGCGGTCGGGTCCAGCAGCCGGACGCTCGCGCCGGACGGCAGGTGGGGTCGCTCCGGCAGCGCTTCCGGGTCGAGGACCATGAGAGGCGCCTGGAGGACGGCCAGGCCGGCGGAGCGGGCGACGGCCAGCAGGTCCGGGTTCACCTCGTGAACCCACTCGAGGACCTCCGGCGCGCCCAGTTCCCGCTGGCGGGCGCGGACGTCGGCGATGTCGCCGGCAGACGCGGGCTCGGTGGCGTCCAGCCGCGGCCGGGCGTAGAACGGCCAGCCGGCGCCGTCGCGCACGAAGAGCACCAGTCCGCCAATGTCCTCGGCCACGGCGCCGTCGCGCGGGACGGCATCGTAGAAGGCCTCTATCCGGGCGAACGTCTCAGGACGGGCGGCGCGGTCGCTTCCCACGAAAGTCACGCGGGCAGCCTATCGTCGGCTCCGCAACAAGTGTGATCTATGCCCGGTCGGGGCTGGTGGCGTCGGGCCGCGCCTCACGTAGACTCTAGAGACTGCGCTGGGCCGACGTCGTCCCCTCTGTGTATTCCATTGCGAGCGACGACAGGAGGTCCGGTGGCTTCTCCGCATTTGTCCGGGCGTGATTTGTCTGGACGGGGTCCGCACCTGCCGGCGGCCGGCGAGGGGTCGCTGTACGACCCGGCGAACGAGCACGACGCGTGCGGTGTCTCCTTCGTCGCGGACATGTACGGCCGCCGCAGCCACGACGTGGTGGCCAAGGGCCTCTCGGCGCTCATCCGGCTGGACCACCGCGGCGCGCGGGGGGCCGAGCCGAACACGGGCGACGGCGCCGGCATCATGCTGCAGATCCCGGACGAGTTCTTCCGCGCCGTGGTGGACTTCCCGCTGCCGCCGGCCGGCCAGTACGCCACCGGCCTGGTCTTCCTGCCCGCCGACGACACCGCGGCCGGCGATCTGGCGGTGCGGGTGCTGGAGAAGTACGCCCTCGTGGAGGGCGCGGACATCCTCGGCTGGCGCGACGTGCCGGTGCGGCCCGACGGGCTGGGCGCCACGGCGGTGGCCGCCATGCCCCGGGTGCGCCAGGTGTTCCTGGCGGCCCACCGGCTGACCGACTCGGCGGCGGGCCCCGCGGGCACCGCGCTGAGCGGCATCGACCTGGAGCGGGTGGCCTACTGCGTCCGGCGGCAGACCGAGCGGGAGACCCGCGAGCGCGGCCTGCCGGCGTACTTCCCGTCGCTGTCCGCCCGCACGTTCGTCTACAAGGGGATGCTCACGCCCGCCCAGCTGCCGGCGTTCTTCCCCGACCTCGCCGACGAGCGGGTGATCAGCGCCATCGCGCTGGTGCACTCGCGGTTCTCGACGAACACCTTCCCGTCCTGGCCGCTGGCGCACCCGTACCGGATCATCGCCCACAACGGCGAGATCAACACCATCCGCGGCAACAAGAACTGGATGAACGCGCGCGAGGCGCTGCTCGCGTCCCCGAACATCCCCGGCAACATCCGCCGGCTGTTCCCGATCTGCACGCCCGGCGCCTCGGACTCGGCGAACTTCGACGAGGTGCTGGAGCTGCTGCACCTGGCCGGGCGCAGCCTGCCGCACGCGGTGCTGATGATGATCCCGGAGGCCTGGGAGAACGACCCGGGCATGGACCCGGCCAAGCGCGCCTTCTACCAGTTCCACGCCAGCCTGATGGAGCCGTGGGACGGGCCGGCCAGCGTCGCGTTCACCGACGGCACGGTCGTCGGCGCGGTGCTGGACCGCAACGGGCTGCGGCCCGGCCGGTGGTGGCGCACCGACGACGGCCTGGTCGTGCTGGGCAGCGAGGCCGGGGTGCTGGATCTCGACCCGGCCACGGTCGTCGCCAAGGGGCGGCTGGCGCCCGGCCGGATGTTCCTGGTCGACACGGCCGCCGGCCGGATCGTCTCGGACGCCGAGATCAAGGCCGAGCTGGCCGGCGCGGAACCGTACGGCGACTGGCTGCACGCCGGGCTCATCCCGCTGGAGACGCTGCCGGAGCGCGAGCACACCGTCTACACCCACGACTCCGTGCAGCGCCGGCAGCAGACGTTCGGCTACACCGAGGAAGAGCTCAAGATTCTCATGGCGCCGATGGCCCGGCTCGGCGCGGAGCCGCTCGGCTCGATGGGCACGGACACCCCGATCGCCCCGCTGTCGGTGCGGCCGCGGCTGCTGTACGACTACTTCCACCAGCTGTTCGCTCAGGTGACCAACCCGCCGCTGGACGCGATCCGCGAGGAGCTGGTCACCAGCCTCCAGCAGACCGTCGGCCCGGAGGGCAACCTGCTGGACCCGGGGCCGGCCAGCTGCCGGCAGATCGTGCTTCCGTACCCGGTGATCGACAACGACGAGCTGGCCAAGCTGCTCTCGGTCGACGACGACGGCGACCTGCCCGGCTTCAAGGCCGTCCGGGTCTCGGGGCTCTACCGGCTGCGCGAGGGCGGCGAGGGCCTGAAGGCCCGCCTGACCGAGATCTGCCGGCACGTGTCCGAGGCGATCGAGGACGGCGTACGCATCCTCGTGCTCTCCGACCGCGACTCCACCGCGGACCTGGCGCCGATCCCGTCGCTGCTGCTCACCGCCGCCGTGCACCAGCACCTGGTGCGGGAGCAGACCCGCACCCAGGTGGCGCTGATCGTGGAGACCGGCGACTGCCGGGAGGTGCACCACGTCGCGGTCCTGATCGGGTACGGCGCGGCGGCGGTCAACCCGTACCTCGCCTTCGAGTCCGTCGAGGACCTCATCGCGACCGGCGTGCTGCCGACCCTGGACCCGGCCAAGGCGGTCCGCAACTTCCTCAAGGCGCTCGGCAAGGGCGTCCTGAAGATCATGTCCAAGATGGGCATCTCGACGGTCTCGTCGTACTGCGGCGCCCAGGTCTTCGAGGCGGTCGGGCTCGACCGCCGGCTGATCGACAGGTATTTCGCCGGCACGTCGGGCGCGATCGGCGGCGCCGGCCTGGCGGAAATCCACGCCGAGGTGGCCGCCCGGCACGCGCGGGCGTACCCGGCCAACCCCGCCGAGCGGGCACACCGAAAGCTCGACGTCGGCGGCGAGTACCAGTGGCGGCGCGAGGGCGAGCTGCACCTGTTCAACCCCGAGACGGTGTTCCTGCTCCAGCACGCGACGCGCAGCCGCCAGTACGACGTCTTCCGGCAGTACACGGCCAAGGTCGACGGGCTGGCGGCGGACGGCGGCTCGCTGCGCGGGCTGTTCCGGCTGCGCGTGGGCGACCGCCCGGCCGTGCCGCTGGACGAGGTGGAGCCGGCCAGCGAGATCGTCAAGCGGTTCGCCACCGGCGCCATGTCGTACGGCTCGATCTCGGCGGAGGCGCACGAGACCCTCGCCATCGCGATGAACCGGCTGGGCGGCAAGAGCAACACCGGCGAGGGCGGGGAGGACACCGACCGGCTGTACGACCCGGCCCGCCGCTCGTCGGTCAAGCAGGTGGCCAGCGGCCGGTTCGGCGTGACCAGCGAGTACCTGGTCAACGCCGACGACCTGCAGATCAAGATGGCGCAGGGCGCGAAGCCCGGCGAGGGCGGCCAGCTGCCCGGCAACAAGGTGTGGCCGTGGATCGCCAAGACCCGGCACGCCACGCCGGGCGTGGGCCTGATCTCGCCGCCGCCGCACCACGACATCTACTCCATCGAAGACCTGGCCCAGCTCGTCCACGACCTGAAGTGC
>DASQDS010000077.1:0-6454 GCA_035634075.1 Pilimelia sp.
ACCGCGGGTCCGGGCCGGCCCACGAGCGGCGGGTCCGGCGCCGGCGCCCCCGCGGACCTGGTGGCCGCCGCCGCGCAGGTGCTGCCGGGCGTCGTCTCGGTGCAGGTCCGCACGGAGCGGGGGGTGGGCAGCGGCTCCGGCTTCGTGCTGGACGCGCGCGGCCACATCGTCACGAACGAGCACGTCGTGGACGGTGGCGGCACGGTGAGCGTGCTCGGTTCCGATGGCCGCCGGTTGACCGCGGAGGTGGTCGGCGGCGACGCCGAGAACGACATCGCGGTGCTCCGGGTCACGCCGTCGCCGGCGCTGCGGCCGCTGCCCCTGGCCGCCGCCGGCAGCACCCGGGTCGGTGAGCCGGTGCTGGCGGTCGGCTCGCCGCTGGGCCTCTCCGGCACCGTCACGGCGGGAATCGTCAGCGCGCTGAACCGCCAGGTCCGGCTGGGTGACAGCGGGGCGCGGCGGGCGGCGGTGCAGACCGACGCGTCGATCAACCCCGGCAACTCGGGCGGCCCGCTGGTCAACGCCCGTGGTGAGGTCGTCGGGGTGAACACCGCCATCGCGTCGCTGGAGGGCGGCGGATCGATCGGCATCGGTTTCGCCGTACCGATCGAGCGCGCCCAGCGCGCCGCTCAGCAGATAATCTCGGGGGACTGAAGGCCGGCCGGCGCCGCGGTCAGTCGCGCCACTTGATCGAGCAGCCCATGCTCGCCCGGTGCGGCTCGGGCACCGGCTCACCGGCAAGCACCCGCTCGATCGCGCCGCGCAGCAGGTGCCCGTCGAGCGTGGCGCCGTTGCGCGGGGTGGACTCGTCGAAGGCACCCCGGTAGGCCAGCCGGCGGTCGGCGTCGTACAGGAAGAAGTCGGGGGTGCAGGCGGCGTTGAACGCGCGGCCGACCCGCTGGTCGCCGTCCACCAGGTAGGGGAACGTCCAACCCGCCCGCGCGGCCTGCTCCGCCATGTGCTCCGGCGAGTCCTCCGGGTAGGCGTCGGCGTCGTTGGTGTTGATGCCCACCACGGCCAGGTCGGGGAAGCCCGCGAGCACCTTGCCGAACTCCGCCTCGATGTGGCGGACGTACGGGCAGTGGTTGCACAGGAACGCCACCAGCAGCGCCGGCGCGGCGGCGAGATCGTCGCGCCGCACGACGGTGCCCGTCGCGTCGGGCAGGGCGAACTCCGGGGCGGGCGTACCGAGCGGCACCATCAGCGAAGACACAGCCATGCGAGGCAGCCTACACAGCGGTGCCGCCGCGCCCGGTGCGATCGACGCCCTGGCCTGACCGCAGCGTTAGCGGGGGAGTGAACCGCCGTCGGCCCGCTGGCCGTAAACGTCGATGTGCCCGACGCCCGCCGGCGCCTGGTGACCGAGCACGCAGGCCGCCCCGGCCGGGACGGCGTAGACGACGCCGCGCGGCGTGGGGTCGGCCGGGCGCGCCAGCTACCGCGGCCGGTGCCGCGCCTGCGCCTCCGCGCACGCCCTGTCGCCGTCCGCCTCGTCGGGGCCGGCGACCGGCGGCACGGCCATCACCACACCAACCGTCCACACGCGACCTCGCAGGGCGAGCGGCCTCGGCGATGTCTGGTAGCCCGGCGACGACCCGCCTCGGCCGAGGTGTCATCTAGCAGCTTCGGACGACCGTGCGCGCTCTACCCCGACCGGGCGCGATCCCGCCGGCGGGCGTCAGCCGTTGCGCCAGGCCCGGCCGCTGCGGCCGATCAGCCGGTCCGCGTCGGTCGGGCCCCAGGATGCCGCCTCGTACGTGGGGATGGGGCTGGTGGCGTTCGCCCACCGGTCGATGATCGGGTCGACGATGCGCCAGCACTGCTCCACCTCGTCGGACCGGATGAACAGCGTCGGGTCGCCGACCAGGGCGTCGAGGAGCAGCCGCTCGTACGCCTCGGGCGACTCCTCGCGGAAGGTGGCGCCGTACGAGAAGTCCATCGTGGCGGAGCGCACCCGGAACGAGTGGCCCGGCACCTTGGCGCCGAAGCGGAGTTGGATCCCCTCGTCGGGCTGGATGCGCAGGGCGAGCGCGTCGGGTTGCAGCTCCCGTACCTGCTCGGCGCGGATCGGCAGGTGTGGCGGCCGCTGGAACTGGAGCACCACCTCCGTCACCCGGCTCGGCAGGCGCTTGCCGGTGCGGACGTAGAACGGGACGCCGGCCCAGCGCCAGTTGTCCACGTCCAGCCGCAGCGCGGCGTAGGTCTCCGTCCGCGACAGCGGGTCGACCCCCGGCTCCTCCCGGTAGCCGGGCATCAGCTCCTCGCGGGTGCCGCCGCGGGTGTACTGCCCGCGCACGGCGATGTCGTCGATGTCCCGGCCGGACGGTAGGCGGATGGCCTGGAGGAGCTTGACCTTCTCGTTGCGCACCGCCTCCGCGGAGAAGGAGGCCGGCGGTTCCATCAGGGCCAGCGCGAGGACCTGGAGCACGTGATTCTGCACGATGTCGCGCATCGCGCCGGCGTGCTCGTAGAAGCTGCCGCGGGTGCCGACGCCGAGCGTCTCGGCCACGGTGATCTGCACGTGGTCGACCCAGGTGCGGTCCCAGATCGGCTGGAAGATCGAGTTGGCGAAGCGCAGCGCCAGCACGTTCTGGACGGTGTCCTTGCCCAGGTAGTGGTCGATGCGAAAGACCTGGTTCTCGTCGAAGGCCGCGTGCACGGTCGCGTCGAGCTCGCGCGCGGTGCGCTCGTCGTTCCCGTACGGCTTCTCGATCACCAGGCGCGCGAAGGCGCCGGGCTGGGCACGGTTCAGGCCCGCGTTGGCCAACCCGTCGATGACCTGGGGGAACGCCTGCGGCGGGGTGGACAGGTAGAACAGCCGGTTGCCGCCCGTGCCGCGCTCCGCGTCCAACTCGTCCAGCAGCGCGCCGAGCCGGTGGTACGTGTCCGGGTCGTCGTAGCCGCCCGGAACGTACCGGAATCCGCCGGCCAGTTGCGGCATGTTGGTCAGCCCGCGGTCGCCGAGCGCGGTCGCCAGGAACCGCTCGTCGTCCATCTGTGTGCGGGCGACGCCGACGACGGTGAACTGCTGCGGCAGCCGCTTGTGCCGGGCGAGGTTCTCCACCGCCGGGACCAGCTTGCGGCGGGTGAGGTCACCCGAGGCACCGAAGATCACGAGAGTGGCGGGCGGGGCACTGCGGTCGTCGAGGTACTGCGGGGCGTCGTCCGCGAGGGGGTTGTCCATCGTTGCCTTTCTCGGCTGGTGCCGGCTGATCGCTCCTTACCTTACGGGGCGGCAGTGAAGGCGGTTCATGTCACCGGCCCGGACAGCTCAGCCGTCACCGGCGCGCTCGGCGGGCGGGCAGCCGGCCCACGACGACCGCCGTGACGGCCGTCTCCGGCAGGGCACCGTACTGGTCGGAGTCGTACGTGTGCCGGCCGTCGCCCCGCAACCACACGTGGCCGGCCGGCACCGCGGTCACCCGATCACCGACCGTCATCTCGTCTCCGGCCACGCCGACGATGCGCTTCACCACCGGGGGACCGTGCGTCGGCCGGTCGGGCCCGGTCGGCTGGACGCCGGGCAGGGGCGGCGGCAGGCAGACCACGACGTCGCCCCTCGCCGTCCGGCGCCACCACCGGCGGCGGACGGCCAGCGCCCGGTCGCCGTCGGCGAAGGTCGGCTGCATGCTGACGCCGAGGACGTTGACGACGACCAGCCCGTAGCGCACCGTGACCACCACGGCGAGCACGACGGCCGCGAGGACCGCGAGCAGGATCAGCACCGCTCCTCCGTTCCCGGCCGGGCCCCGGGGACGGCGGCGGCCGCCAGCCCCGCGACAGCCGGACCGCCGTCCTGGTAGCCCGCGGCCTGGAGGGAGAACAGGCGGGCGTAGTCACCGCCGGCGGCGAGCAGCTGCCCGTGCGGGCCCTCCTCGATCACCCGCCCGTCCGCCAGGACCACCACGCGGTCGGCTTCCCGCATCGCGCTCAGCCGGTGGGAGATCAGCAGGCTCGTCCGGCCGGTGCGCAGCCGCACCAGCCGCTGGTGCAGGGCGTGCTCGGCCTCGGCGTCCAACCCCGAGCTGGGTTCGTCGAGGATCAGCAGATCCGCGTCCGTGCGGAGGAACCCGCGGGCCAGTGCAACCCGCTGCCACTGCCCGCCGGAGAGCATGGCCACCCCGTCGTCGTCGCCGGACTCGGCCACGAACAGCCGGCTCAGCAGCGTGTCGTACCCGTGGGGCAGCCGCGCCAGCTGGTCGTGGACGCCCGCGGTGGTGGCGGCGGCGCGAATGGCCGCCGGGTCGTCGAGAGCCGGCAGGTGCCCGACCGCGATGTTCTCCGCGGCGGTCAGGTCGTACTCGACGTAGTCCTGGAACACGGCGGCGACCCGGGCGCGCAACGCCGACGGGTCCACCTCGGCGATGTCGACGCCGTCCCACAGGATGGCGCCACGCTCCGGCTCGTACATTCGGCAGAGCAACTTGACCAGCGTGCTCTTGCCCGCCCCGTTGAGACCGACGAGGCCGACCGCCTCGCCCCGGCGGATCGTGACGCTGGCGCCGCGCAGCACCCACGGCGCGTCCGGGCCGTACCGGAACCAGACGTCGCGCAGCTCGATCCCGTCCCGCAGCGGGGGGAGGGCCGGGTGCCGGTACGGCCGCGCGACGACCGGCTCGGTGACGATCTCGTGGAAGGCGCCGAACAGCAGCACCGCCTCGTACCCCTCGGCCCACGCCTCCGTGGAGGCCACCGCGGCGGAGCGGACACCGGCGACCGCGGCGATGAAGGCGGTCAGGTCGCCGAGGCTGATGTGGCCCCCGACGACCTGCCACACCGCCGCGGCGGTACCGGCGGCGGCCACCCCGGCACCGACGATCTCCAGCCCGATCTCGACCCGCAGGGACCGGCCCGCCAACCGGTTCTCTGCCGCGTTCGCCGTCCGGAAATCCCGGAGCAGCCGGCCGTGCAGGAACGGCCCGATGCCGAACAGCCGGACCTCCTTGGCGGCCCGCGGGTCCGTCAGCAGCGTCTTGTAGAAGAACTGCCGCCGCACGTTGCCCGACAGGCTGGCCGCCAGGCCGGCGCGCTCCCGCCCGAGCCGCACGTGGAGCACGGCGGCGGGCACCGCGGACGCGAGCGCCAGCGGGATGATCGGCGGCCACACGGCGAGCAGGACGGCGATGAAGCCGCCGACCTGCACGACCGTGCGGAGGAGCTGGAGGGCCGCGGTCGTGACCTGCGCCGGGGCGTGGTCACCGGCCTGCTCGGCCAGCCGCAGCCGGTCGCGGAACTCGGGGTTCTCGAACAGCGCGAGCCCCGGGTGGCCGTTCACCCGCGTGAACAGGCGATCCACGACCGCCAGCCGGACCGCCCGGCCGAGCACCCCGGTGGCGTAACTGGAGAGGCCCTGCTGGCAGCCGCTGAGCAGGCCGAGCAGGCACAGCACCGCCACCACGACGGCGACCCGCCCGGTGTCCGGGTCGCCGCCGCCGAGCGCGTCCAGCAGGACCTTGAGGGCCCACGCCGCGGCCGGGGCCAGGGCACCGTCGAGCACCGCCAGCACGACGACGACGGCCGACGTACCCGGTGCCGCGGCGAACCCGAGCCGGATGGCCGCCCACGCGCGCCCGCACTGGAGGCGGAACCCGCCGGCGGGCTCGCTCGGCGCACTCACACCGGCACGGTGACGCCCACGGCGTCCAGGCTGTTGCCGACCCGTCGGATCACGCCGCCCTCCACCCGCAGGACGGCCGGGAAGGTGGACACCCCGAGCGCCCGGGCGACGGTTCCGCCGTGGTCTTCCACCACCACGCGGGCCACCGGGGCGAGCCGGGCCACGTAGGCCGTGGCCTCCTCGCCGTCGCCGACGACGAGGACCAGCGGGCGCGCGGCCGCCGGGTCCGCGCCGCCCAGCCCGGCGACGAGGTCGGGGACCGCCGCAGTGCACGGCTCGCACCCGACCATCAACGCCGCGACCACGACATCGGCACCACCGAGGTCGGCGGTGCCGACCCGGTCGCCGTCAGTCGTCGTGGCGTGGAAGTCGCCGACCGGGCTGCCGGCCGCCGGCATCCCCATCCCGACCGCCGCGTCGCCGGGTCGCGCCTGGACAGCCTGGACGGCCCGGTGCAGCTCGCGGTACCGCCGCGACAGCAGCAGGCTCAACGCCAGCGCCGCCACGGCCACCACCAGGGTGAGGACGACGGCCGACCACAATGCGGGGATCATTTCTCAGCTCCTCTCAACGTCCACCGGTCCGCCGATCACGACGGCGGCCAGGTCGTCCCAGAACACGAATGCCGCGGCGGCGACGACGGCTCCGGTCACGGCCACCGCGAGCTGCGGTCCGACCTCGACCGGGCCGGCGCTCGCCACGCTCGCCACGGTGGCGCCGGCGAGGGCCAGCAGGAGCGCGTTGCGCGCGACGTGCACGCGGGTGAACCGCCCCGGGGCGGCACCGAAGCAGGCGCAGCCGGACGTGACGCCGCGGCGCACCGCGCGGGCCACCCCG
>DASQDS010000078.1:0-4380 GCA_035634075.1 Pilimelia sp.
CTCCCATGGGCAGGGGTGGGCCGGCGCCCGGGCGCCGGCCCACCCCTGCCCATGGGAGGGGTCAGTCGACTTCACACGGGGTGCCGTTGAGCAGGAAGCTCGCCGGTTCGGCGTTCAGGGCGTTGTCGCGGCTTGCGACGAAGCCGAAGTCGGCCGTGCCGCCGTTCGCCCCGATCACGGCGTTCCAGCTCAGGTTCCGGACGCTGACCGCCGCGCCCTGGCGGCTGAACGTGCCGCTCCACGACTGGCTGGGGACCTGGCCGCTCGGGAACAGCCAACGCATGGTCCAGCCGACCACCGGCTCGTCGGTCAGGTTGACCACCCGCAGCCGGGCCTGGAAATTGCCCGCCCAGGCACTGTCCACGATGTACTCGACCCGGCACGTCGCCGGCTCGGGCTCCTCGACGAGGAACACGTTGTCGTTGAGCTGGCTCGCCGGGATGTCGGTGTTCGCCGAGATGATCTGCGCCAGCGAGCGCCGGAAGTCGATCCCGTAGGTGCTGCGGATCAGGCTGAGCCCCGGATCGGTGCCGAAGAAGAACCGGTCACCGTCGCGCAGCGCCTGGAACTGCCGCGTCCACATCGCGAGTTGCAGCTCGCCGAAGTCGCGGCCGGGCAGGTGCGGCTCGGCCACCATGCCGGTGAAGCCGTCCAGGTTGTTGACCGAGCCGTACAGCGCGCGCAGGCGCGCGGCCAGCGGCGTGCGCCGCTCGCCGCGGGTCGGCAGGGCCTCCGCCTCCTCGCTGCCGAGCTCGATCGGGTTGCCGGCGCGGTCGAACAGCGCGGTGAAGTCCATGCTGTCCGGGTCGTTGATCTCGTTGCCGGCGGTCAGCTCCGGGTCGGCCGGGAACGCCTCGCTCGACTCGCCGGTCACCGCGGCGAACGACGACCGCGGGGCCAACCCGAACGCCTGCCGGAGCTGGTTGTAGGTCGGCATGCCGTGGTCGCGCCCCCGCTCCACGTCGATGGCGCCCAGGTCGACGACGCCGTCGAAGCACTGCGGCAGCTCCGGCCCGTCCAGGCAGGCCGGGTTGCCGCTGGACGGGATGCGGAACAGCACGCTGCGCAGCTGATTGTCGATCTGCTCGTCGTTGCGGTACTCCGCCTCCAGGCCGATGCCCCGCAGCAGTGGCCCGAGCTGGAGCTGGCCCACCAGGTCAGGGTTGAAGAACGCCACGTTCAGCGGTACGGCGAACTCGATGTCCGCGCCGTCCACCACGGACTCGACGCCCTGCGCCTCGAGGGCCGCCAACTGCGCCGGCGTGTACCGGCTGGCCTCCGTCTCGATTTCGATCTCACCGTGGATCATGCTGTGCGCGCGGTAGCCGACGGTGGCGAACTCGTTGCCCAGGTTGGCGTTCACCGACGGGTTGTACCCCTGGTATGCCGGCAGCGTGACGCCCATCGACGGCAGGAACTCGTTGTACGTCACGTACTGCTGCTCGGCGATGACGACCCGGCGGGCGATCTGGAACTTCTCCTCGGCCGTCAACGTGTTCGGCAGCAGGCCGACGATCCGGTTGTGCTCCCGGGCGAACAGCGTGTGCGTCGCCGTGAGCGCGATGTTCTCGTTGGCCCGCACGTCGCCGGCGACGGCCGCCCGGTTGGGCTGGGCGCGGAGCCGGCCGTCCACGTCCATGGCCGGCGCGGTGGCGGCGTTGCCCCGGCTGTCGCGGCGGGGCAGCAGGCCGCCGGGCAGCGACAGCGTCGCCGCGTTGTTCGCCATGTTCCCGTCGACCGGGCCGTCGCGCAGCCACTCCAGGCGCTGGTTGGTGCCGCCGTACACGGTCCACGCGTCGATGTACGAGCTGACGGTGTTGACCTGTTCCCGCGGGCTGGTGACCCCCGTGCCCGCGGCCACGCTGGACCGGGTGAACGGGATACCGTCCAGGTCGCTGTCGAATTCCTCGAGCGGGTCGGTCGCGTCGAAGTCGATGTTCCGCGAGCTCGGGTCGGGGCTGTCGCCCACGCCGGGCGCCTGCCGCAGGCCGAACGTGTGGTCCAGGAACTGGCCCCAGGTGAACGCCCACTGGGTCACGCCGTTCTCGGAGAACAGGTTCTGGTTGGAGTCGTTGAAGGTGCGGTTGCTGACCCGCCGGGAATTCGGTCCGGGGGCGGGGGCGCCGACGCCGTCGGCGTACCTGGCGGGTGCCACCCGCGAGTAGGTGGTGCCCACCTGTCCCCACGTGGGGTTGGCGCGGTTGTTGCCCGCGCCGTCGAGGGTCTGCACCTCGAAGCTGCCCCACCACGGGGGTGCGGCCTGTGCCGCGGTCGGGGCGATCAGGGCAGAGGAACCGAGCAGGACGGCCGCGGACGAGGTGAGCAGGCGCCGGTAGGCCGGCCGCCGGTGCGCTGGACGGGGGTGGGACGGGTGGACTCGGGGTAGATTGCGGTCCGCCATGTTCGCCTCCGGGATCGGGTCGCGAGGGGGCGTCTCCCTCCTGTGGGGAGTTGCTCGATCGCGTCTGTCGCCCGGCCTTTGCGGCGTCAATATCTGGCATCGCAATTTTGCGGCTCGGGCGGTAAATGGATGGGCGATTCGCGATTGGCGGGCAGGGAATGGACGGCGTCCGGGGCGTGTCGGCTATCCGGGGATGATGCCCTGCACCACCGGCGAAGCGGGCGGGTCGCTCATCCACCCCGGATGGACGTCGGCCGTACTGCCTCACCTTCAGCGCTGCGGCCATAGTCTTCCGTCCGCGCGATGGCGGTCAATAGGGTGCTGGAGTGCCTTTCCCTTGGGGGTCGGCTATTCGGTGCGGGTATTTTCACCGGCCGTATCGGCCCGTCTGGCGCGACCCGTTTGGACCGCCACGTGTGCCGCGTCGCCGCGCCCAGGTCCCGGGCCTTTATAGATCGTCCATCGTGGATAAGAGGCGGCCGGGGCGCCGCCCATGCCGGAGTACACAGTGTCCTGTGACCCGCACCTCGCGTCCCGGGCTGCCCTCAGCAGGGCAGCGCGAGGGCGTGGGCCGGTGCGGCCAGCAGGTCCTCGGGCGGTCCGGGCCGGCCGAAGTGCCAACCCTGGGCGTGGTCGACCCCGAGGGTGAGCAGCGCGTGGGCGTCCGCCGCCGTCTCGACGCCCTCGGCCACCAGCCGGGCACCGCTGCCGTGGCCGAACTCGACCAGCGCGTGCACCAGCGTCGTGAGCACCTGGTCCCGGCTGACGCCCGCCACCACGCTGCGGTCCAGCTTGATCACGTCCGGGGCGGTGAGAATGATGTGCCGCAGCGACGAGAACCCCGCGCCGGCGTCGTCGATGGCCAGCCGCATGCCGGCCGCCCGCAGCGGGGCCAGCGTCGTGGTCAGCGCGTCGTAGTCGGCCACCTGCTCGTGCTCGGACAGTTCCAGCACCACCCGGTCCAGCGGCAGGCGGCCCAGCAGGCGGCCGCACTCCGGGGTGACGAGGGTCGCGGGCGACACGTTCATCGCGATGTACCCGGGCACCCGGGTGAGGAGGTCGGCGGCCCGGGTCAGTGCCAGCAACTCCAGCCGGTGGCCGGAGCCGACGCTGTGCGCCTCGGCGAAGCACACGTCGGGCGCCTTGTCCCACTCGCGGGGGAAGCGGCTGAGCGCCTCCGCGCCGATCCGCCGGCCGGTGGTGAGGTCGACGATGGGCTGCAGGGCGATCACCGGGCCGCCGGCCGCGAAGATCGTGGCCAGCCGCCCCTCGATCTCGGCGTCCCGGGCGCGCTCCCGGACCCCCGGCTCGATGATCACCGAAGCGGCCCGGGCGAGCACCTCCATGAGCGCCTGGTCCCGCTGGTTCAGCGACCGGTCGGAGCTCAGGCCGGCGGCGCAGAAGGTGCCGTAGAGGGTGCCGTCGCTGAGGACCACCGGCACGGAGACGAAGCTGCGCACGCGCGGCAGCCGGGCCGCGGGCAGCTTCATCGCCACCGGCGACGCCGCGACGTCCGGGATGACGGCCGGCAGCTTGCCGTCCAGGATCGCCTGGCAGAAGGTCGATTCCTGGCGCTGCGTGATGCCGTCCCGGAACAGCAGCGGGAGGGACGACTCGACGACCTCCAGGTGCTGGGTCGTGCCGTCCATCCGGGCCAGGAAGGCCACACTGAGCCCGAGGGAGTCCTTGGCGGTGCGCAGGAGGTCGGCCACCTGCTGTGCCGCTTCGGAGCGTCGCTTCGCCATTCACCCCTCCCGCGCACGGCCGACAACGTCCGGGGGAGACCCGGTCACCGTCAGTGTCGGCCGGCGCGGCCCGGACCTGAGGCTGAGCGCGGACGCGGGCGGGCGCTGCTCAGCGGCGGCGGTGGTGGCGTTCCGGGTGGTGCCGCCGGCGCGCCAGCAGCAACGCCGCCAGCGCGACCAGCCCGACCGCCAGGACGACCGTGCCGGCGCGGAGGGTGAGCCCCCGCTCGAAGC
>DASQDS010000079.1:0-2322 GCA_035634075.1 Pilimelia sp.
GCCCAGCGGTACCAGTCCAGCTCCGCGGCGACCCGGACGCAGATGTCGCCGTCCGCCCCCGCGTGCAGCTCGGTGACGGCGCGCAGGTCACGACGGGTGGCGCCGGCGAGCACGCGGACCACCCGCCGCCCGGTCAACGCCCCGGCGTCGATCACGGACACCGGTTCGCGGCGGGGCGGGGCGTCCAGCGACACCAGCCGGGAGACGACGTCGGCCGGCCGGTCCGCGCCCTTCGCCGGCGACGCGGCCACCGTCTCCACCCAGACCCGCTCCAGTGGCACGAGGGGTGCGAACACCTCGGTCTGCTCCGCCTCCGCCCGGTACCACTCGGCCTCGGTGAGCACCGGCACGTAGGTCCGGCTGCCCTGGACGACGGCTTCGTCACCGCGCAGGTCCGCCCGCCAGCCGAGCCCGGGCAGCCCGACGATCACCCGGCGCCCACGCAGGTCCCGGTTGCCGGTGGCGGGCACCGCGATGATCGCCGCTGGCGGCTGGGGCGTCCAGTCCGGCTGGTCGGCGAACGGATCCGGCCACGGCTCGCGCGTCACCCGCGTACCCGCACGGTCATGCCTCCTGCGGGCCGAGCGCGGCGCCGCGCTCGCGCATGAAGTCCACGGGGTCCACCGCCCCGGTCGCGCTGCGGTCGCCGTGGAGATGCACCTCGAAGTGCAGGTGCGGGCCGGACGAGTGGCCGCTGGTGCCGACCTGACCGATCACCTGGCCCGCGGCGACGGACTGGCCCTCCTTGACGCTCGGCCGCACCACCATGTGGCAGTACCGGGTGATCACATTGTCGGCGTGGGTGATCTCCGCGTACCACCCGCAGCCGGGCGTCGACGGCGAGCCGTCGCGGTCGCACCGGTACGGCGGGCTGCTGTCGTTGTCGCACTCGATGTGGGTGACGATGCCGGACGAGGCCGCGCGGATGGGCGTGTAGCGGCCGGCGCTGAGGTCCACCCCGTCATGACCCGGCCGGCTGTTGGTCCGGAAGCCGGAGCCGACCGCGGACTTGACCGGCGCCGTCCACCCCGAGGCGGCGATCTCCCCCGGCGCGGCGCAGCGCAGGCGGCCGGACACCTCGACCGCGCGGGCGGCGCCGTCCGCCAGCAGGTTCACGATCTGCGAGGCCAGCGCCTCGTGCTTGGCGTACGCGTCCGGGAACGCGCTGCGTTGGACGGCCTGGGCGACCTCCGTCAGCGGGCGGTCCTCCCAGCCGTTCACCCTGAGCAGTCGCTTGTAGAACTGCGTGGCGGCGTAGACGGGGTCCTGGATCTGCCGGACGCTGCCCCAGCCCTGGCTGGGCCGCTGCTGGAACAGCCCGACCGAGTCGTGGTCGTTGCGCTTGCCCAGGTGTGGCAGGTTCTTCAGCACCGACTCCTGCAGCGCCGTGGCGATCGCGATGACCCACCCGCGCGGCGGGACCCCCAGGTCCGCACCGACGTTGATGATGATGGCCGCGTTGCGCATCTGCGTCTCGCTGAGCCGGTTGATCCGGGGCAGCTCACCGTCGGCGTCGACCGGCCCGCCCTCCCCACACCCGAACAACGCCGCCAGTTCGGCGTTCGGGTTGGGCTGCCCGAGATCGCCGAGGAAGAACGCGCTCACCGACCCGCCGCAGCACAGCAGCGCGAGCGCCGCCGTGAGGGCCACCAGCAGGCCGGCGCGGCGCACCGGCCGGCGGGCCTGCTCGTGATCCTTCGCCACCTGCGCCGTCATGCCCGCACCCAGTCGACGCCGTCCACCAGCCAGCGGCCCTCGGGCGCGACCAGCCGCAGCCGCAGGGTGCCCGCGTCGATCGGCACGTTGACGTCCGCGACCGACTCCGCCAACGGGATCAGGGTCGGCGCACCGGTGATCCGGTCGGCCGGCACCCCGGCCGGGTCCACGCCGGCGAGCTTGCGGCTGAGGGCCTCGGTGCTGTGCGGCAGCATCCCGGCGTGCCAGGTGTCGGCCGGCACGTCGCGGTGATCCAGCCAGGCGAGCGCGAAGGCGCGGGCGACGCTGAGCGGCTTCGCCGTGCCCGGGCTGGTCACCGGCGCCGGCGCCGGCCGGGACGCCACGACGCCGTCGTCCCCGGCGGTCGGGTCGGCGGTGACCAGCGGCCGTTCCGGCGCCCCGGCCACGCCCGCCGGCTCCCGGTCCGGCCCGGCGAGGAGGTTGGCGGAGCCGAGGATGCCCAGCACGAGGACCGCCAGGACGGCCGCCACCCCGTACCGGGACCCGACGACCCGGAGGACAAACCGCTCGATGGCCCGTCGCACGCCGATCACCTGGCCTCGGCGCGCACCTTGGGCGTGGGCTGCGCCGGCACCGTGATGTCAC
>DASQDS010000080.1:0-10273 GCA_035634075.1 Pilimelia sp.
GGCGCCGCGGGGCCGCGTCCGGGTACGGACGCTCGGCCGGCGGTACCGCGGTGCGGTGGCGTGACAGCAGGCATGACACCCAGGGTACGTATCCCGCGCGACAACGGATGTGAGCATTGCCGGGACGGCACAAATGCGGTACCAGGCGGGGTCAGGCCAGCCGGTCGGCGAAGTGCGCGATCGTCCGGCGCAGGCCCTCGTCGGGCTCGACGGTCGGCTCGTAACCCAGGCGGGTGCGGGCCAGGGTCAGGTCGGGGCGGCGCTTCTCCGGGTCGTCCGCGCTGCGCCCGACGTACGTGATCTCCGACCGGCTGCCCGCGAGAGCGACGATCCGCTCGGCGAGCTCCCGCATGGTCAGCTCGTACTCCGTGCCGCAGTTGATCGGCCCGGTCTCGGTCGAGTCGAGCAGCAGCAGGATGCCGCGGACGAGGTCGTCGACGTAGCAGATGGACCGGGTCTGGCTGCCGTCCCCGTGCACGGTGATCGGCTCGCCGCGCAGCGCCTGGCTGACGAAGGCGGGGATGGCCCGGCCGTCGTCGGGCCGCATCCGCGGGCCGTACGTGTTGAAGATGCGCACGATGGCGACGTCGAGCTCGTGGTGGCGGTGGTAGGCCATCGTGGCGGCCTCGGCGAAGCGCTTGGCCTCGTCGTACACGCTGCGGATGCCGATCGGGTTGACGTTGCCCCAGTACGACTCCGGCTGCGGGTGGACGAGCGGGTCGCCGTACGCCTCGGACGTCGAGGCGAGCAGGAAGCGCGCCCGGTCGGCGAGCGCGCGGTCCAGCATGTGCATGGTGCCGACGGAGCCCACCCGGAGGATCTGCACGGGCAGGGTGGCGAAGTCCAGCGGGCTGGCGGGCGACGCCAGGTGCAGCACGGCGTCGAAGGGGTCGGCGAGCGCCGGGTGGCCCGCGGGCAGGCCGTCGCTGACGTCGGCCTCGACGAGCGTGAAGCGGGGCTGGTCGGCGAGGTGCGCCACGTTGTCCTTGGCCCCGGTCATGAAGTTGTCCACGGCGACGACGGTGCAACCCCGCGCGAGCAGCACATCGACGATGTGTGACGGGACGAAGCCGGCCCCCCCGCTGACCAGGATGCGATGGCCTTCCCCGTAACGCTGCGCGACCGACATGGGGAGAGCCTAACCGGCGGGGCGTTGCCCCCGCGCGCCGGACGGGCGACCCATGGGTCGCGGCCGGGGCGCCCGCCGCCGCAGCGCGGCGGGCGCCCCGGGGCACCGGTCAGTGCGCGCCGGCGCCGGTGAGCGCCCGCACCTCCAGCTCCGCGTACTGCTCCTCGCTGGCGGGCTCCTTCGACAGGATCGTGCCGAGCCAGCCGCACAGGAAGCCGAACGGGATCGAGATGATGCCGGGGTTGGACAGCGGGAACCACTGCCAGTCCGCGTTCTTGAACATCGCCGTCTCGGCCCCGGAGACGACCGGGGAGAAGAAGACCAGCAGCACGGCCATCCCGAGGCCGCCGTAGATCGCGGCGACCGCGCCGGCGGTGGTGAACCGCTTCCAGAACAGGCTGTACAGGATCGCCGGCAGGTTGCCCGACGCCGCGACCGCGAACGCCAGGGCCACCAGGAACGCCACGTTCAGGTTCTGGGCGAAGATGGCCAGCACGATCGACACCGCGCCGATCCCCACCGCGGAGATGCGGGCGACGTTGACCTCCTGCCGCTCGGACGTCTGCCCGCCCTTGAGGACGTTGGCGTAGAAGTCGTGCGCCAGCGAGCTGGACGAGGCCAGCGTGAGGCCGGCCACCACGGCGAGGATGGTGGCGAAGGCCACCGCCGCGATGATCGCCAGCAGCGTGGCGCCGCCCAGGTCGCCGCCGAGGTACCGGATGCCGAGGGCCTCGGCGAGCTGGGGCGCCGCCGTGTTGCCGGCCCGGTCCTGGGCGGTGATGTTCGCGCTGCCCACCAGTGCCGCCGCGCCGAAGCCGAGGGCCAGCGTGAGCAGGTAGAACGTGCCGATGATGCCGATCGCCCAGAGCACGCTCTTGCGGGCGGTCTTCGCTGTCGGCACGGTGTAGAAGCGGATCAGGATGTGCGGCAGGCCGGCGGTGCCCAGCACCAGCGCGATGCCGAGCGACAGCAGGTCCATCTTGCTGTAGAAGGTCTTCAGCGCGTCGCCTTCGGCCTCCACGCCGTACCGCTGTCCCGGGCGCAGGAACGCGTCGCCCTTGCCGGAGGACTGGGCGGCGTCGCCGAGGAGTGCGGAGAGGTTGAACTTGTAGGCCGCGAAGACCAGGACCGACATGACGAGCGCGCCGCCCATCAGCAGGAAGGCCTTGACGATCTGGACGTACGTCGTGCCCTTCATGCCGCCGACCGTGACGTAAATGATCATCAGGGCGCCGACCAGGATGATGGTGGCGACCTTGGCGGTGCCGGCGTCCATGCCGAGGAAGGTCTGCCCCGGCCGGATGCCCAGCAACAGCGCCACCAGGGCGCCCGCGCCGACCATCTGGGCCAGCAGGTAGAAGATCGACACGGTGATGGTGGAGACGGCGGCGGCCGTGCGGACGGGCTTCTGGCGCATCCGGAACGCGAGGACGTCCGCCATCGTGTACTTGCCCGAGTTGCGCATCAGCTCGGCGACCAGCAGCAGCGCCACCAGCCACGCCACCAGGAAGCCGATCGAGTAGAGGAAGCCGTCGTAGCCGTACAGTGCGATCAGGCCGGCGATGCCGAGGAAGGACGCGGCCGACATGTAGTCGCCGCCGATGGCCATGCCGTTCTGGAAGCCGGTGAACGACCGGCCGCCGGCGTAGAAGTCCGTGGCGCTCTTCGTCTGCCGGCTGGCCCAGATCGTGATGCCCAGGGTGACGGCGACGAATGCCAGAAAGAGCGCGATGGTGATGGTACGGGCGGTGGTGTCGCCCGCCTCCGCGGCGAGGATGTTCACTTGACCGCCTCCGATCCGGTCGCGGTGTCCGACGTCGCGGCGTCCGACCTGGCGGCGTCCGACCTGGCGGCGTCCGACCTGGCGGCGCCGGCCTCGACCTGCGCGCGCAGCCGGTCCGACACCGGGTCCAGGTTCTTGTCGGCGTACCGGGCGTAGAGCCAGGCGATCGCGAAGGTCGAGACGAACTGCAGGAGCCCGAAGACGAGGGCCACGTTGATGTTGCCGATCAGCTTGACGCCCATGAAGCCCCGCGCGTACGCGGACAGGATCACGTACAGCGCGTACCAGAGAAAGAATGCCGCGGTCATGGGGAACACGAAGCCGCGCAGGGCCTTGCGCAGCCCGACGAACTCGGCCGAGCGCTGTACCTCGCGGTATCGGTCCGGGACTGGGTCCACGGGTGTGTCCGTGCTCATGCGGGTCTCACCACCTTCGACAGGTGTGGGGACGGATGGTGCCCGCACGGTAGGTACGCGCCCGCGCCGGAGGAAGTGGAGATCGCTTCGCCGGTCGGTGGTTGCGCCGAACGGCGGCGCGGCTGCGCCGAGTGACCTGCGTCACGCCGGTTACCGGTCGGCCAGCTCCCGGTAGCGGCCGCGGTGGTGCAGCAGTGGCGCCGGGTCCTCCCCGACCACCAGGTGCTCGATCGTCGCCTCCACGAGCAGCGACCAGCCGACCTCCCGGGCGGCCTCGACCCGGCAGCCGGCCCAGCTCCCGGCGCCGTCGAGGACCGGCCCGTACGGCGTCCCGACCCACCGCTCGCCGCTGGCGAACAGCCCGCCGGGCGCGGGCATCAGCCCGGCGAACCGGTCGGCGAGCTGCCGGTGCCCCGGGCCCAGCGGAAGGACCGCAAACCGCCCGGACCCCTCGGCCGCCGCCCACAACTCCGACTCCGGGTCGACGAGCCCCAGCACCCGCCCCGGGTCGCCGTCCACGACGAGCGTGGAGGAGACGGTGAGGCCGGACCGGTCGCCGCCGGGCCCGGCCGCCGTCCACAGCGTGACGGCCGCCGGCAGCCGGCCGCGCAGCCGGCGTACGGGGGACCGTTCCCCCTCGGGCGTGGCGAACGGGTCGGTGTGGTGGATCTGCGCACCGGGCTGCGGCTGACTCACCCGCCCATTGTCACCCGCCGCCGCCCCGGGCCCGGGCGGGACGCGATCCGGGCACCGGGGTCAGCGCTTCGACGAGACGGTGGCGAGCAGCTCCGGGCCCCGCCGGTCGAGCACGTCGCCGGCCAGGTAGCAGCCGAGCACGGTGGCGCCGACGCCGTACGCCAACCCGACCGGCAGCGCGAGCCACAGCCAGAGGCCCTCGGGGACGAGGAACGAGACGATGGCGTACACTGCGGCGGCCGCCAGCGACGCGAACAGCGCCACGAAGCTGAGCAGGCTCTTGGCCATCCCGGCGCCCGTGCTGATGGCGAACGGGTTGGCCGTGTCCGGCAGCGCGTAGGCGGCGAGGATGGACACGAAGAGGTTGACGGCGAGCCCGGTGCCGTACGCGGCGGCGAGCCCGCCCCACATGACCGGCAGCCAGTCGAACCGGCCGAGGACGATCGCCACCAGCACCGCGATACCGGCCAGCAGCGGCACCATGTACATCGAGAACCCCAGCACGCGGGCCCGCAGCTCCACCCGCCCCGGCACACCGACCACCACATGGGCGGCGTACGCGCTGCCGTCGTACCCGAACTGGTTGGCCAGGCTGAGCGCCGCGAGCGAGCCCACGAACAGCATGGAGATCGTGACCTGGGTGGGCGAGGTCGCCGCCTGGCTGCTCTCGTCGCCCAGCAGGCCGGCCACGCCCACGTTGAACATCAGCGGCACGAAGACGCCGACCACGGCGAGGGTGATGAGGCTGGCCCGGCGGCGGGCGTCCCGCCACCAGTACCGCGCCTCGCGGGCGGCGATCGCGCCGTGCTGGCCGGGCCGCAGCCAGCGCAGCGCCCGGGGGAACAGCTGCGCCATCGGGCCGCCGGCCGGGGCCCGCGCCGGCCGCGCCGTCCCGGCCGACGCCGTGCCCAGCATCGCCGACTCCACCGACCGGGACCACCACCACAGCAGGGCCGCGATGACCGCCGCCGTGCCGAGCAGCTTCGCCGCGGCGGCCAGCGGCCGGCCCTCCGCGACGTCGAGCCCGGCCGTGTATGGGGCGCCGAACGGCGTCCACTCCACCACCCGCGCGACGCGGACGAGCTGGTCCAGGTCCGCGTTGTTCAGGGCGACGATGACCCCGATCTGCAGCGGGCCGAGGAGGGCGGCGAGCACCGCGAGCATGATCGCCGCCAGGTCGCGCATGCGGCGCGACCGGAGCATCGTGGCGAAGCCGCTGGTGATGGCCCGGCTGGCGGCGACGCACAGGAGCAGCCCGCCGGCGACCCCGATGGCCTGCACGAGAGCGGCTCCCGCGCCGCCGAACGTGGCGGCGGTGACCACGCTGCCGGCCGTCGCGAGCCCGGTGGCCACGGCGGGGATGCCGATGAAGCCGGCGGCGAGCAGGCCGGCGAGCAGGGTGCGCCGGGGCAGCGGCAGCAGTGCGAAGCGGGCCGGGTCGAGGGTCTCGTCCACGCCGAAGAACACCAGCGGCAGCAGCAGCCAGCCCAACACGAGCGCACCGCCGCCGAGCGCCAGGACGAGCACCGCCACGTCGCGGTCCGCGTCGCCGGCGAGCGACGGGGCCGCGAACGCGAAGAAGCCCATGGCGGCGAACCACAGGCCGAAGAGGCAGCCGAGCACGAACAGCGTCACCCGCCACCCCTGGCCGCGGAACCCGTTGCGGAGCACCCGCAGTTTCAGGCGGGCGAAGTGGCGCGCCGACGGCGGCCGGAACGCGGCGACGGCCGGGTCGGCCACCGGTGCGGTCACAGCCACGACAGCTCCTGCCCGGTGGCGGTGCGGCCGCCCACGACCTCCACGAAGACCTCCTCCAGCGGCCGGCCACCGCGCACCTCGTCCAGGGTCCCGACCGTCTTGATCGCGCCGGCCGCCAGGATGGCCACGTGGCTGCACAGCCGCTCGACGACCTCCATCACGTGGCTGGAGAAGACGACGGTGCCGCCGCCGGTCACGTACCGCTGGAGGATGTCCCGGATCAGGGCCCCGGACACGGGGTCCACGGCCTCGAACGGCTCGTCCAGGACGAGCAGCCGCGGCCCGTGCAGGAGGGCACAGGCCAAGCCGCTCTTCTTCTTCATGCCGGCCGAGTAGTCGACCACCAGCGTCCGCCCGGCGTCGGCCAGGGCCAGGACGTCCAGCAACTCCCGCGCTCGCTGGTCGACCACGTCGGCGGCCATGCCACGAAGCAGGCCGGTGTACGCCAGCAGCTCCGCGCCGCTGAGCCGGTCGAAGAGGCGGGTGCCGTCCGGCATCACGCCGAGCAGTTGCTTGGCCCGCACCGGATCCGACCACACGTCGTGCCCGAGCACCCACGCGCCGCCCGCGTCCGGGCGCAGCAGGCCCACGGCCATCGAGAGGGTGGTGGTCTTGCCGGCGCCGTTGGGCCCGAGCAGCCCGTAGAACGAGCCCGCCGGCACGTCGAGGTCGACCCCCGCGACGGCGACCTTCGACTCGAATCGTTTGACCAACCCCCGCAGCGCGAGCGCCGCCGTCCGCTCCCCAGTCATCACGCATAGACGGTAACCGCCGTCTGCCAGCACACCCGTCGGCCCTGGGGACGATTCCGGCTTCCTTCCCGGGCAGGACAGATCGCCCCGACCGGCCTACCGGACAACAGGACGGCGGCACCCTTAGGACCCATGAAGTAGGCCAATCCACATCGGACAGCCTAAAAGAAGCTCGCTTGGAGTAATTGTCTAGTAACTCAGAGGCGGAGCGACTCCGGCGCGTGGAGGCGCAGCATCATGTTGCCCACGTCCGCGGGCACCCGGCTGCGGGTGGCCACCGACACGACCACCATCACGGCGAACGCCAGCGGCACGCTCCACGCCGCCGGCTGCGCCACCAGCGCCGCCGGCCACCCAGCCAACGGCGGCCCCACCACCGTGACCAGCACGGCCGCGGCGGCGGCGCCCCCGCCGGCGAGGACGCCGGCCGCGGCGCCGGCGTCCGTCAGCCCCCGCCACCAGATGCCCAGCACGAGCAGCGGGCAGAAACTGGACGCCGCGACCGCGAACGCCAGGCCGACCACCTGAGAGACGTCCAGGCCGGAGACGCGCAGCGCCAGGGCCACCGGGACCACGCCGCCGACCAGCGCCGCCACGCGGAAGTCGCGGACGGAGCCCCGCCGGGCGTCGGCCCCCCGGCCGAGCAGGTCCGTGGAGATCACCCCGGCGACGCTGGTGAGCAGCCCGGAGGAGCTGGACAGGAACGCGGCGAACGCCCCGGCGGCGACCAGCGCGGCCAGGAGCTGCCCGGCCGTGCCGGTGCCCAGGGCCGCCCCCGGCAGCAGCAGCACCACGGCGTCCGTCTGCCCGGTCATCAGCAGCTGCGGCGTGTAGATCCGGCCGAGGACGCCGTAGAGCGTCGGCAGCAGGTAGAACGCGCCGACCAGGCCCAGCACCACGAGCGTGGTCCGCCGGGCGGCCGCGCCGTCGGGGTTGGTGTAGAACCGCACGAGCACGTGCGGCAGCCCCATCGTGCCGAGGAAGGTGGCCAGGATCAGCGAATACGTGCCGAACAGGGAGCCGCCCGCGCGGCCCGGCAGCAGCCAGTCGGCACCGTCCACGGCGTCCACCTCGGCGACCGCGGGCACCGTCGCGCCAGCGGGGAACACCAGCCGCTCGCCGGGTCGTACCGCCGTGGTGGAGCCGTCGGCGGCGGTCAGTGTCGCCGGGTGCTCGAACACGACGGTCGTCGCGGCCGGGAACGTCAGGCCGGCGGGCGGGGTCGCCGCCGGCCGGCCGTCGGCCTGCCACTGCAGCGCCAGGAAGATCACCGGTACGGCGAGCGCGGTGAGCTTCAGCCAGTACTGGAACGCCTGGACGAAGGTGATCGCCCGCATGCCGCCCAGCGCCACGTTCGCCGTCACCACCACGCCGACCAGCAGCGCGCCCAGCTCGTACGGCCCGCCGGCGACCGTGGTCAGCGTCAGCCCGGCGCCCTGCAGCTGCGGCACCAGGTAGAGCCAGCCGATGAACACCACGAACGCCGTGGCCAGCTTGCGCAGCCGGCGGGAGCGCAGCCGCAGCTCGCAGAAGTCGGGCAGCGTGAACGCCCCGGAGCGGCGCAGCGGCGCGGCGACGAACAACAGCAGCGCCAGGTAGCCGGCCGCGAAGCCGACCGGATACCACAGCACGTCGACCCCGTACTTCAGGACGAGTCCGGCGACGCCGAGGAACGACGCGGCGGACAGGTACTCGCCGCCGATCGCCGCGGCGTTCCAGGTCGGGCTGACCGCCCGCGAGGCGACCAGGAAATCCGACGTCGTCCGTGCCAGGCGCAGGCCGTACGCGCCGATCACGACCGTCACCAGGGTGACGCCCACGACCGCCGGCACGGTGTACGGGTTGCCGCCCATCCCCGGCGCCGGTCCTACCGCTCCGGGCGGCGGACGAGCGCCGTGAAGTCCTGCTCGTTGCGCTCCGCCAGGTGGGTGTACGTGGCGCCCACCGCGAAGAGGAACGGGAACGCGGCCACGCCGAGCAGCAACCATGGCAGGTTGACGCCGAACAGCTTCGCGGCGCCCACGCCCGGTGCGACGGCGAACAGCAGCGGCAGCGCGCCCAGCCCGACCGCCACCACGATCCAGAGCCGCAGCGCCAACGCGAGCTGGGCGCGCACCAGCCCCTTGACCAGGGCCTCCCCGACCGGGGTCTGCTCGGTCAGCTCCACCCGCGTGCGGTCCGGCCGGCCGCGGGCCCGCGCGGCTTCGCCCAGCACCACGCGGGTGCGTCGCGGGGCCGGCTCGTCGCCGCGTACGGGCATGCCCGGAGTCTGTCCCCTGACCGGCGATTGTCAACTCCCCGCGCCCGGAAGATCCCATTTGGCCCGGTGCTCAGCGCGTCATGCAGTCCAGCGGCTCGGGGCTGCCCACCGGCTTCTCGGCCAGCAACGCGCGGGCCCGGGAGCGGGCGAGGTTCCAGTACCGCCAGTCGCCGTCGGTCAGCGCCAGCTCCGCCGGGAGGTGCTCCAGTGTGCACGCCCGCAACGCCGGGGACAGCTCCACCAGCGCCGGGGCGGCGTCGGCCGACAGCGTGCCGAGGTACCAGACGTCCAACCGCTGGGTGTGGACGTACCGCTCGATGTTGCGCTCGGCGATGAACCGGTCGGGGTTCAGCGCCACCAGCCCGAGCAGCGCCGCGACCGCGGTGCCGACGACGGCGCGCGGCAGCCAGCCCGCCCGCAGCCGGACACCCGCCGCGAGCACGAGGACGAACACCGCGCCCAGCCACACCTCGCACGCCGACACGAGCACGCGCAACCGGGTGAAGCCGTACGCCTCCTCGTAGATGTGCATCCGGTACAGGGCCGAGGCGACCACGACCAGCGCCATGCCGGCCAGCGCGCCGAGCAGGGCCCGCAGCAGCACCCGGTCGCGGCGGGTGGCGCGCGGCGCCCAGCGGCCGACCGCGGCGAGGACGGCCAGGGTGAGGAGGGTGACGACGAGCAGCTGCCAGAAGCCGCCGCGGGCGTACTGCGCGAAGCTCGGCCCGTCCGACCCGAGCACGTGCTCGGCGCCGCCGAAGAGCACGGTGAACTGCACCGCGACAAAGACGGCGAACAGCCCGTCCAGCGCGGCCACCGGCAGCGCCCATTCCCACCGGCTGAGCCGCGCGGTGGCCGCGCGCTTCAGCCCGCCGAGGTCTGGCGGGGCCACCAGCAGGTACGCGGCCGCGAGCAGCGCGACGGAACCCACGGCGAACAGGAACACCCAGCGCACCGCCGACGCGACCTCGAGATCCGGCGTGACCGCGCCCGTCAGCCGGGCGAACGCGGCGTCGGCCGAGGCGAAGAGCGCGCCGAACACGATCAGGAGTACGGCGGTGACCGCAACGGCCGCGGCGCCCCGTGCCGCCGTGCCGCCGCGGTCGCCGCGCAGCCGGGACAGGCCGCGCGCCCCCCACCGCGGGGCGCGGAAGGCCGCGGCGGGCACCGCGAGCACCCCGAGGACCATGCCCCGGACGTCCCTGCCCTCGGTGATCGCCAGCGCGGCGGTGCCGGCGGCCGTCAGCAGGCACAGCACGGTCAGCCAGTCGGCCGCGCGGATGGTGCCCGCCCCGACCAGGCAGACGGTGGCCAGCAGCCAGCCCAGTCGGGCGAGGCCCGCGCGCCCGCCGGTGCGTCCCGTCGTGCCGGCCACCACCGCGACGGCTCCGGCGGCCACCACCGCGGCCACCAGCCAGCCGACGCCGGCGCGGTCGAGCGGCACGCTGACGGCCGTGGCCACGCCCGTGGCCAACGCCC
>DASQDS010000081.1:0-1616 GCA_035634075.1 Pilimelia sp.
CGGCCACCCTGGTCGGGGCGTCCCGGGCCGGCTCAGGCGGTGCCGTCGGCGGTTGAGGCGCCGGCGAGGAGGCGCACCAGCTCCGTCCGCGATGTGATGCCCAGCTTGGGGAACATCTTGTAGAGGTGGTACTCCACGGTCCGCGGGCTCAGGAACAACTGGGCGGCGATGTCCCGGGTCGACTGCCCGTCGCCGGCGAGCTGCGCGATCCGCAGCTCCTGCGGGGTGAGCCGGGTCAGGGTGTCGACGTCCCGGCGGCCCGTCGCCGCGCCGGCGGCGCGCAGCTCCACCCGGGCCCGGTCTGCCCACGGCGGGGCGCCCACCTGTTCGAACATCTCCACGGCCACCCGCAGGTGCTCGCGCGCCTCGACGCGCCGGCGGGCGCGGCGCAGCCATTCGCCGTAGAGCAGGTGGGTCCGGGCCCGGTGCGGCGGCGGGGTCCGGCCCTCCTTGTGCAGGGCCAGCGCCTCCTCGAAGGCGTCGCCCGCCGCGTCGTCGTCCGCCAGCAAAGCCCGGCAGCACGCCACGACGGCCCGCGGCCACGGACCGGCCGTCACCGTGTAAGCCGCCACGTCCGCCAGGGCCGCGCGGGCGTGGGCCGGCTCGCCGGCACGGACGGCGGCCTCCACCCGGTCCAGTGTGGACGCGAAGACAACGACGGGGTGGCCGGTCCCCGGGCCGGCCTGGGTCAGCTGCTGAAGCCGGGCCAGCGCCGCCGGGTAGCGGCCCGCCCCGAGGTCCAGGATGGCCAGCGCCCACGCCGCGCGGGCGGCCGGAAAGCCCAGCCGGCGGGCCAACGCCAGCTCGGAGGTCGCCGCCGCGAGCCGGTGGCACTCCTCCGCGTCCCCCCGCCAGGCCGCCAGGATCGCCAGGTTGGCCAGGTGCTGGCAGCGGGACGTGTCCTGGCCCGTCTCCTCGGCCAGGCGCAGTCCTTCCTCGGAGAGCGCCTGCGAGGCCGCCAGCCGGCCCCGGGACTCCTCCGTGGCGGCGAGAAACTCCAGCACGTACGGCAGGTTGCCGGTCATGTCGGCGACCCGGGCGGCAACCGCCGCGCGCTCCAGGAAACCGAAGGCGACGTGGATCTCGCCGAGGTACACCGACGCGGTCCCGGCCAGCACCAGTTGCTGCGGCTCGGTGAGGGTGGGGCCCCGCTCGATGAGCCGCCGCAGCCGCCGCTCCCCCTCGGCCGCCCGGCCCTCCAACAGGTCCGCCACGCCGACGACCTGGTCGCGCCAGAACTCCTCGCCCGCGCCTACCGGCGGTACGTCCTCGGCGGCGCGCCCCGCCGCCACCATGCCGGCGACGTCGCCGACGTACGAGGCGGCCTCGGACGCCTCGGCGAACATCCGCAGCGCCGTGCCGGGCGCGCGGTGCGCCGCCGCGACGGCGCCGTCGAGGAGCATCCGGTACGCGTCCGGGGCGATCCCCCGGCGCAGCTCGAACTGCGCGCGCAGGTGCGCGACGGCCGCCCGGTTCGCCGGGTCCACCGCGTGCCGGTCCGCCTCCCCCAGGCTGGCGTACGCCTGGTCCGGCTCCCCGCCCAGCCACGCGTCGCGGGCGCTGGCCACCAGCCGCCCCGCCCGCCGCTGCGGGTCGCGGGTCAGCGCGGCCGACCG
>DASQDS010000082.1:0-8822 GCA_035634075.1 Pilimelia sp.
AGAGCACCGCAGCCCAGGACGAGGTGCCGGCGGCGTCCCCGGTCTGCGCGACGTCACCCACCACGGTCATCGACCGGCTGGGGCAGCGGCGCATCAGCAGCCGCCAGGCCATCGGGGACAGCTCCCGGGCGATGTCGTCGACGTCGGCGGGCTCCAGCAGGTTCTCCTCGCCGTACGGGTCGTGGCCGATCCGGTCCGCCACGGCGCGGGCCATCGCCGCGTGCAGGTGCCGGGCGAAGACGGCGCGGGCCTCGTTGTGCGGCCGGGCCGACGCGCGGGCCGCCTCCCGGGCCGCCGCCACCGCCGGGCCGCCCACCGTGAACGTGTCCCGGTCGAACTCGAACCGCACGCCCTCCGCCGGCGCCTCCTGGCGGTCGGCGACCGCGGCGGCGATGATCCCGACGAACTCAGGCCGGCCCTTGAGCGCCGCCACGGCCGCCGGCTCGGCACGCCGGGCGGACACCCCGGGGAAGAGGTCGCCGGGCGTACGCAGCAGCACGCCGGTCTCGGCCAACGTGGGCAGCACCTGGGAGATGTAGCGCAGGAAGGTGCCGTTCGGCCCGACCACCAGGACACCGGCCGTGGCGAGGCGCCGGCGGTGGGTGTAGAGCAGGTAGGCGGCCCGGTGCAGCGCCACGGCGGTCTTGCCGGTGCCGGGGCCGCCCTGGACGACCAGCACGCCGTCCATCGGCGCGCGGATGATCCGGTCCTGCTCCCCCTGGATCGTCTCGACGATGTCGCGCATCCGGCCGGTGCGCCCGGCCGTCACGGCGGCCAGCAGCGCCGCCTCGCTGGCCAGGCCGGTGTGCCGGGTCTCCCGGGCCGCGTCGAGGTCCAGCACCTCGTCGTCCAGCCCCACCACGGTCCGCCCGCGGGTGCGCAGGTGGCGGCGCCGCAGCACCCCGTCCGGGGCCGCCGCCGTGGCGAGGTAGAACGGCCGGGCGGCGGGCGCCCGCCAGTCCACCAGCAGCGGCTCGTCGGCACCGTCCTCGGCCAGCAGGCCGATGCGGCCGACGTAGCGGTGCCGGCCGCCGTCGAGATCCAGCCGGCCGAAGCACAGCCCCTGCTCGACGCCGCGCAGCTGGGCGAGCCGCTCGGTGTGCAGGGCGATCGCGGACTCCCGCTCCGAGCGCGCCTGCGGGGTGCCGCCGGTCTGCCGCAGGGCCGTCGCCAGCCGCCGCGCGGCGAGCCCGCGCAGCTCGTCGAGCCGGCCGTACAGGCCCGAGACGTACCGCTGCTCGGCGTCCAGGTCCGCCTCGACGCCGGCGCTGGGGGACCGTGGCACGCCGCCTCCTGCATCTCGTCCGGTGCACTCGTTTCCGGCGGCCGGTCGGCGGTCGGCCGGCGGCCGGTGACCGGTGGGCGCCCGAGCAACGACGATAGCCGACGTCAGGCGCCGTCGAGGCGCCGCCGGACCGCCGCGAGCAGTTCAGGCTTGGTGAACGGCTTCTCCAGGAGTACGACGTCCGGGTCCAGCGTGCCCTGGGACGCCAGCACGGGCTGGGCGTAGCCGGACATGTACAGGACCCGCGTGGCCGGGCGCGCGTCGACCAGCCGCTCGGCCAGCTCCTTGCCGAGCATCCCCGGCATCACCACGTCGGTCAGCAGCAGGTCTATCGCCCCGCCGTGGCCGGCGACCAGGCTGAGCGCCGCCGCCCCGTCCCCCGCCGGCAACACCCGGTAGCCGGCGGCGGTGAGGATGCGGCACGCGACCTGGCGCAGCGCCGGCTCGTCCTCCACGACCAGGACGGTCTCGCCCTGCCCGGCGCGGGCGTTGACCGGGTCCTCCGCCGCCGGGTGGGCCGCCGGCTCCTCCGTGACGGGCAGCAGGATGTTGACGGACGTACCCATCCCGGGCTCCGAGTAGATGTGCACGTCGCCCCCGGCCTGGGTGATCACCCCGTACACGGTGGCCAGGCCCAGGCCGGTGCCCTCGCCGCTCGCCTTCGTGGTGAAGAAGGGCTCGAAGGCGCGCTCGGCGACCTCCCGCGGCATGCCCGTGCCGGTGTCGCTGACCCGCAGCCGGACGTGTCGGCCGGGCTCAAGGTTGGGCCGGGCCACGGCGTAGTCCGCGTCCACGTCGTGCACGCAGGTGTCGATGGTCAGCCGGCCGCCGCGCGGCATCGCGTCGCGGGCGTTGACGGCGAGGTTGACCAGGACCTGTTCGAGCTGGCCCGAGTCCGCGCTGACCGGCGGCAGCTCCGCCGACAGCCGGGTCACCAGCGTGATGTGCTCGCCGAGGGAGCGGCGCAGCATCTTCTCCACGTCGGTCACGACCTGGTTGAGGTCGAGCACGCGCGGGCGGACGACCTCGCGGCGGGCGAACGCGAGGAGCTGGTGGGTGAGGTCGGCACCGCGCTGCCCGGCGCGGATGACCTGCTGGGCGTCGCGCACGATCGACTCCACGCCGGCCCGTTCTGCGTCCTCCACGATGAAGGCGGTGTAGTTCAGGATGACCGCCACCAGGTTGTTGAAGTCGTGGGCGATCCCGCCGGCCAGCTGCCCCAGGCTCTCCAGCCGCTGGGTGCGCTGCAGCCGCGCCTCCAGCCGGATCCGGTCGGCCTCCGCCCGCAGCCGGGCCTGCTCCGCCTGTGCCTGGAGCCGCTCGCTGACGTCCCGGATGACCGCGCACCGCACGGGCCCGTGGTCGGTGTCGATGATGCTCACGGTGATCTCCACCGGCACGGTGTCCCCGTCGTGCCGGCGGGCGGCCATCGCCGCGGCCGGCTGCGGGACACCGCCGGCGGCCGGCCGGGGCCGCTCCGGCGGCAGCCCGTCCGGCAGCAACTCGGCGACCCGGCGGCCGATGAGCCCGTGGCGGGCCAGCCCGAAGAGGCCCTCGGCCTGGGTGTTCGCCAGCACGACCCGGTCGTCCGGCGCCACCCCGATGATCGCGTCCGGAGCGGCCTCCAGCAGCGCCTGCAGGCTGGCCTCCAGCCGCTCGCGCTCGCTGAGCGGCCGCGCGGCGCTGGTCATGCCGATGACGTTGCCGGCCTTGTCGGCCACCGGCGACACGGAGACGGAGACGGAGACCTCGGTGCCGTCGCGGCGCAACCGGCGGGTCCGGTAGCGGTCCAGCCGGGCGCCGACCCGGATCAGGCCGAGGATCTCGCGCTCGTCGGCCCGCCGGTCGGGCGGGATGACCAGTTCGAGGGGCTGGCCGCGGGCCTCTTCGGCGGGGTAGCCGTACAACTGCTCGGCCGCCCGGTTCCAGACCCGGATCCGCAGGTCGGTGTCCACCGCGACGATGGCCTCGTGCGACGAGTGGACGATGCCGGCGCCCATGGCGTCGTCCACGGCAACACCTCCCTCAACGCCGTTACCGGCCCGGTCACCTGCCCCGAGGCCAAATCCCGGCTCCGCCCGAAGAACCTGGCAAACCTGGGCACAATAATCATATGACTGACCTGTCGACGGGGCTGCCGGATGGCATCGATCCGCAGCGGCCGAGTGCCGCCCGGGTCTACGACTTCATGCTCGGCGGGACGCACAACTTCGCCTCCGACCGTGCCGCCGCCGCGGCCGCGGTGGAGGTGATGCCGCAGCTCCCAGCGATCATGAAGCTGAACCGGGCGTTCCTGCGCGCCGCCGTGGCCACGGCGGCCGCGGACGGCCTCGACCAGTTCATCGACCTGGGCTCGGGCATCCCCACCGTCGGCACGGTGCACGAGATCGCCCGCCAGCACCGGCCGCGGGCGCGGGTGGTGTACGTCGACGTGGACCCCATCGCGGTGATCCACAGCCGCGAGATCCTGGCCGGGGATCCCGACAGCGCCGTCCTGCAGGCCAACCTGCTGGACGCCGACACCATCCTGGCGGACTCCGGGCTGCGCTCGGTCATCGACTTCAGCCGGCCGGTGGGCCTGCTCCTCGTCGCGGTGGCCCACTTCCTGGCGGACACGGCGTCGTTCCTGCGCGCGCTGCGCACGTACCAGGAGTCCCTCGCGCCGGGCAGCCTGCTGATCCTCTCCCACGCCTCGGCCGAGGGCAGCCCCGAGTCGGCCGAAAAGGCGCGCCAGGTCTACAACCGGACCACCTCTCCCCTGGTGCTGCGCGGGCGCGACGACCTGCGCGCGCTGCTGGCGGGCTGGCGGCTGCGCGAGCCCGGGGTGGTCAGCGCCGCCGAGTGGCTCGCGTCAGCGGCCGAACCCTCGGACGCCCGGGCCGTGGACACCGACCCCGTTGCCGCCCGGTCGGTCCTCGTGGCCATCGCCGAACGCCCCTGACGCCCGCCCCGCCCGCCCTCCCCCGCTCCCGCCCGGCCCGCGCCTGGCGGGAGTGCGCCTTCGATGCCCCGCGGATGCCCCATCTTCCCGGATCTACGGCAGCCTTAACGCGGCGGACTCAGAACGTGCCTTTTCCCAGAGCGTCGCGCAAGGTAACTTCTCCGGCGACGCGCTGTCCACGGTGGCCGGACGCGCAGAGGCGACGGGCGTCGGCGCAGAGCGGCCCGGGAGGAGACGTGTCATGAGTGTGGTCGAGGCGGGGCAGGCGACGTCCCGCTCCCGTGAACCGCTGCGCGCCGCGCGGCCGCCCGCGTCACGGCGGTCGCCTGTGGACCGCGCGGGTGCCGCGGGCGGCCACGAGTTGAGCGGCCTCCGCCGGTGACGGCGCAGAGCGGGCTGGCCCGGCGGTCGATCGGCGGCGGGGCCCTGTGGTTCTTCGCGGTCGGCGCGTCCTCGCCGATGACCGTGCTGGCCGGCGGCATCGTGACGGCGTACGCGACCACCGGCGTGGTGGGCGTGCCGCTGTCCTTCCTGATCCTGATGGTGGCGCTCACGCCGCTGACGATCGCGTACGTCGCGATGAGCCGGCACGTTCCGCACGCCGCGACGTTCTACGCCCTGCTCGCCCGCGGCGTCGGCCGGCCGTGGGGGGTCGCCGGGGCGGCGATGGCGCTGCTGGGCTACAACGCCATCCAGGTTGCCCTGTACGGCCTGTTCGGCGCGACGCTGGCCGGCCTGGTCGGCGGCCCGTGGTGGCTGTGGGCGGCGCTCGCCTGGTGCGCGGTCGCCTCGCTGGGCGTGATGCACATCACCATCAACGCGCAGGTGCTCGCGGGCGCCCTCGTCGCGGAGATCGCGGTCATCGCGCTGTTCGACGTGGTGGCGTTCGCCAACCCGGCCGGCGGGTCGGTCAGCATCAGCCCGATGCTGCCCGACCAGCTCCTCGTCGACGGCGTCGGCGGTGTGCTCGCCCTGAGCATCGCCTGCTTCGTCGGCTACGAATGCGCCGCGGCGTACGGCGAGGAGGCCCGCACCGACCGGTCGGTCGGTCGGGCCACCATCGCGGCGCTGGTCGGCCTCGGGCTCTTCTACGCGATCACCGGCTGGGCCCTCGCCGTGGTGATCGGCCCCGGCAGCGTGGTCGCCGCCAGCGGCGACCCGGAGGCCGGCCTGCCGTTCTCGGTCCTGCAGGAGCACCTCGGCACGCACGGCTTCGGCATGCTGGCGCTGTGGATGGCGACCGCCCTGCTGGTGACCAGCATCCTGGCCGCCATGCTGAGCTTCCACAACACGGTCGCCCGGTACGTCTTCGCGCTGGGCCGGGAGCGGGTGCTGCCGCAGGGCCTGGCCACGGTGGGCTCCGGGATGAGCGGCGGCGCGCCCACCGCCGGCTCGCTGCTGCAGTCGGGCCTGGCCGCGGTGGTCGTGGCGGTGGCCGCGGTCGCCGGCGCCGACCCGCTGGCCGTGCTGTTCACCTGGCTGGCCGCGATCGCCGCCATCGCGGTGCTGCTGCTGCTCGTCCTGGTCTCGGCCGCGGCGCTGCGGTTCTTCCGCAACGGCGGCGGCGGCAACGAGAGCGCCTGGACCCGCGTGGTCGCGCCCGTCGCCGGCCTGGTGTTCGGCGTCGCCGTACTCGCCGTCACCGTCGCCAACCTGAGCTCGCTGCTCGGCGTCCCGGCCGGCTCCCCGCTCACCGTGATCGTGCCCGGCGTGGTGCTCGCGGTGGGCGTCGGCGGCCTCGCCTGGGGCGCGGTCCTGCGCCGGACCCAACCCCAGGTGTACGCGGACATCAGCCACGGACGCCCCCACGAACTCGCCGTGCCCGATCCCCGCCTCGACATGAAGGTCTGAGGAGATGCAGACGTCCGCTGATCGCTTCGCCCCGCATCCCGGCAACTACGACCCGCCCCAGTTCGCCCTGCACCCGACGCGGCCGGTCGCCCAGCCGCACGCGGAGGCGCCGGCCTGGGGCGAGCCCCCCGCCTGGACCGATCAGCAGCGCCGAGCTGACCAGCAGGCCTGGACCGAGCAGCAGACCCGGTCCGCGCAGCAGGCGCGGACGGAACACCAGCCGTGGACCGACCCGCAGCACCGCGCGGAGCCGTACCGGGGCGAGCCGGCGCACCGGGCAGACCCGCAGGCGTGGCGACCCCCGGCGCAGCCGCCCGCGCCGCCGTACGCCGACCGGCCGGCGTGGACAGAGCCCGCGTACGGCCCGCCGCAGCAGCAGCCGGCCGCGCCGCCCCCGGCCGGGCATTGGCCACCGCTTGAAGCGGCCGCCCCCGACCACCCCTTGCTACTCCCGGTCGCCGCCCCGGACCTGCGGTTCCAGGTGGCCAACCGGCTGCGCGAGATGAATTGGGCGCACGCCAAACTCGCCTGGGAACGCCGCCGAAAGGACGCCATCTCGCCGCATGCGCTGGCGTTCTTCTACGCCGAGCCGGCAGTCGGCGAACCGCCCCGGCACACGCTGCGCACCGCCACCCGGCTGTTCCTGGCCGGGCCCGAGGCGACGGAGCTGCCCGGGCTGCTGTTCGAGCTGGACCGGGTGGCGCAGCGGTTCCAGGAGGCGGGGGACTTCGACCCACGGCTGCGCATGTCCAACCGGGCCGACGAGATGTCGCCCCAGGCCCGGTACATCGGCGTCGGGGTCTCCAGCCTCGACAGCCCGCGCGGCCAGTGGGCGGCGAGCTGCCAGCGCGCGGCGAGCGCACTGCACATACCGGGCCGCGCGTTCGCGCTGCTGGACGACGGGGCCGCGATCCAGCTGGATCGGGCAGGGCTGGCCGAATTCAACCGCTGCCGCCTGCTGTCGACCCACGCGATCGACGTGATCCCCAGCCATCCGATCAGCGCCTTCACCCAGGATCGCCAGCTCACCCGCCGCAACGACCCGACAACGGACGAGATCTGGCACTGGATCGGCGTGCTGCACCGCCGGGTGGCCGCTGGAGTGCCGCAGTGACACCCGAGGCAGGCCTCCGGACCCAGCCCAGCCCGGCGGTGCAGGCGCGGCTGGACGCCCTGAACGCCCGCCTGGAGGCGGTGTCCTGGTTCAACATCGGCTTTCCGGCCGCCGGCGACCTCGACTTCCGGCCGCTCACCGGCTACTTCGGCGAGTTGCTGAACAACCTGGGCGACCCGTTCATCGACGGCGCCTACCCCCGGCACACCAAGGACATGGAACGCGAGGTCGTCGAGCTGGTGGCGGACCTGCTGCGGGCCCCGGCCGACGACCGCTGGGGGTACGTCGCGGGGGGCGCGAGCGAGGGGATCGCGTACGCGTTGCGGCTCGCCCGGACCCGCTACCCCGACGGGATCGTCTACCACTCGGCCGCGGCGCACCACAGCGTCGCCAACGCCGTCCACCTGCTTGGTATGCGCTCCGTGGTGGTCCGGGCGGACGCGCACGGGGAGCTGGACTACGCCGACCTCGCCACGGTCGTCGGCCAGCGGCGGGACCGGCCCGCGGTGGTGGTCGCCAACATCGGCAGCCCGGCGGACGAGGCGGTGGACGACGTCCGGCGGATCACCGCCGAGCTCGACGGCCTGGCGGTCCGGCGGCGGTGGATCCACGCCGACGCCGCCCTGTCCGGCATCCCGCTGGCGCTGCTCGATCCGGAGGGCCGCCCGGGTTTCGACTTCGCCGACGGCGCCGACAGTGTGGACGTCTCCGGGCACAAGTTCCTCGGCACCCCGCTGCCCTGCGCCGTCGTCGTGGTGCGGGCCAGCCAGCACCGGGCGCACGCCCGCAACGCCACGTACACCGGCAGCCCGGACACGACCGTGACCAACTCGCGGCCGGGCCACGCGGCGCTGCTGCTCTGGTGGGCCATGATGCGGTACGGGATGGACACCCACCGGGCCCGCGCCGCCGCTGCCCGCGACCTCGCCGAGTACGCGCATCAGCGCCTGATTGAAACCGGCTGGCCCGCGCACCGCCACCCGCACGCGTTCACCGTGGCGCTGCGCACCCCGCCGAAGGCCGTCACCGACACCTGGACGCTCGCCCACCACGGTGACCGCAGCCACCTGATCTGCATGCCGGGCGTCCGGCAGGCGCAGATCGACGCGTTCGTGGCGGACCTGCAGGCCGCGACAAGTCCGGCCGCCGGCCGGCACGCCGTTGGCCGCACCGCCGCCGGCCGCACCACGGGCGACGATTTCGCCGTCGCTGACGACACCGACACGGGCGCCGCCGACATCAGCGGCACCACCCCGCCGGGGCTGATCCGCCGGGCCTTCGCGCCGATCGCCAAGACCGGCTGACGCCCACCTCGACCCCGCCGCCACCGGTGAGCTGGAGCCCTTCAGGACGCGGCGGGCGTCCACCGGCTGACGACGAACACGCCGGTGGCGCCGCACTGTGGCGGCGTCGGCAGCGGCGCGCCCCCCACCCGCACCCGCCGCCCGGCCACCAGCGTCCGCGCGGCCGCGCCGGTGAGCTCCCACCGGGCCGCCCCCACCCGCAGCAGCACGCAACCGCCGGTGCGCTCGACGGTCCCGGTGAGGGTGCGCACGCCGTGCACAAGGTCGCCCCGGCGGTCGTCGCCGGCGGGTGGGGTCACGGCGGGTTCCTTCCGCGGCAGTGTGGGC
>DASQDS010000083.1:0-1617 GCA_035634075.1 Pilimelia sp.
CGCTGCCCGCCGTCACCACATTCCACGGGCGCAGTATCGGGTCCGCAACTGGCGGCAGTACGATGCCGGGCTGAAGCGCCGGGGCGACCTTGGCCTGCCCCCTGAGAAGTGGTCTTCCCTGAGGTATGGCTTCGGCCAGGAGGACATGACGATGGCGAGGAAGCGGCACGCGGGTGAGGAGATCGTCGCCAAGCTGCGGCAGGTCGACGTGCTGACGGCACAGGGGCGGCCGGTAGCGGAGGCGGTCCGGGCGATCGGGGTGACGGGAGTGACCTACTACCGCTGGCGCTCGGGGTACGGCGGCTTGAAGGGCGATCAGGTGAAGCGGCTGAAGGAGCTCGAAGCCGAGAACACGCGCCTGCGCCGCGCGGTGTCGGATCTGACGCTGGAGAAGCTGATCCTCAAGGAGGCCGCGGCGGGAAACTTTTGAGCCCCGCCCGCCGCGCCTGCGTGGAGCGCGTGATCGCCGAGCATGGCGTGTCCGAACGCTTCGCCTGCCGGGTCCTCGGCCAGCACCGCTCCACCCAGCGTGGGACCCCGAAGGCGCCGGACGATGAGGCGGCCTTGACCGCCGACATCGTCAGGTTCGCCGCCCGGTACGGCCGCTACGGCTACCGCCGCATCGCGGCGCTGCTGCGGGACGCGGGCTGGGCGGTGAACCGCAAGCGCGTCGAGCGGATCTGGCGGCGGGAGGGGCTCAAGGTCCCGCGAAAGCAACCCAAGAAGGGCCGTCCTTGGCTCGACGACGGCTCCCGCATCCGGTTGCGGCCGGAGTACCCGAACCACGTCTGGTCCTACGACTTCGTCGAGGACCGCACCCATGGCCCGCGGCAGACGGGCCATCCATCCGCCCAGCGGCCGAGGTCAGCAGACCTCGGCGGGACGGACGGAAGTACCGCATGCTCAACGTGATCGACGAGTTCACCCGGGAGTGCCTGGCGATCCGGGTGAGCCGCAAGCTGAGCTCGGTCGACGTCCTCGACGTGCTCTCGGACCTGTTCATCCTGCGCGGCGTGCCGGGGCACGTTCGCTCCGACAACGGCCCGGAGTTCGTCGCCAAGGCGGTGCGGGCGTGGATCGCCGCGGTCGGCGCCAAGGCCGCTTACATCGAGCCCGGCAGCCCCCTCGGCGATCCGCTGATCGCCGTCCCTGCGGGCACGGATCGACAGCTCCGCTGGCGATGGGAGAACGGCTACGTCGAGAGCTTCAACGCCAGGCTGCGCGACGAGCTGCGAGGACGGCGAGATCTTCTACAGCTTGCGCGAGGCGCAGGTCGTGATCGAGGGCTGGCGGCGGCACTACAACACCGTCCGCCCGCACTCTTCGCGCGGCTATCGCCCACCTGCCCCGGAGGGGGTCCCGTGGCCGGCTCCGCCGACCACCACCCGGACCGTGCCCTCAAGGCCGGTCATGCACTAACATTCCAACCGGACCACCCGATGGGAGCCGACCAGCAGGTGGTCGTGCCGAGAGGCAGCATCGCCGACGATCGGGGAGGCCGGGCCTGTAACTCGCCGCCCTGAAGGCCGCCGGCTGCACGGTGAACCAGGTGAAGAAGAACCACGGCTCCGCCGCGACGGCCTGGCCGAGCTGCAGCTGCTGCTCGACGCCCTGCAC
>DASQDS010000084.1:0-1516 GCA_035634075.1 Pilimelia sp.
CAGCGCCGCCGTCCGCCTGCTGGGCCTCGATCCGTACGCCGTGCACGCGGTGCTCGCCCGCCTGGCCCCCGCGACGGAGCGGGTCGCGGCTGCGGGCGCCGACGCGGCGACGCGGCCGGTGGACGACCTGCCCGCCGCCGCCGCTCCGCTGCTGGACATCGGCGCGGAAATCCACGCCACCTGGGAGGTGCGTCTCTTTGCGTCCTGACCGTTTCCCCACCGACGAAGCGCACGCTGGCTCGGACCACGCGCATGGGCCGGACGAGCCCTCGCACACGCACCCCGACCCGGGGGTGGACCCGCATCCGCCGCTGCCGGCGGCGCCCCGCGCCCTGCGGGTGGGCATCGGCGGCCCGGTCGGGTCGGGCAAGACCGCACTGGTGGCCGCGCTGTGCCGGGCGCTCGCCGGCGAGCTGCGGCTGGCGGTGGTCACCAACGACATCTACACCACCGAGGACGCCGACTTCCTGCTGCGCAACGGGGTGCTGCCGGCCGAGCGGATCCGGGCGGTGGAGACGGGATGCTGCCCGCACACCGCCATCCGCGACGACATCTCGGCCAACCTCGACGCGGTGGAGGACCTGGAGTCGACCCTCGGCCCGCTGGACCTGGTGCTGGTGGAGAGCGGCGGTGACAATCTGACCGCCACGTTCAGCCGCGGCCTGGTCGACCGGCAGATCTTCGTGGTGGACGTGGCCGGCGGGGACAAGGTGCCGCGCAAGGGCGGCCCCGGCGTGACCACCGCCGACCTGCTGGTGATCAACAAGACGGACCTGGCGGCGCTGGTGGGCGCCGACCTGTCCGTGATGGCGCGCGACGCGGCCGCCCGCCGGGGCGAGTTGCCCACGGTGTTCCTGTCGCTGGTGGCCGAGCCGGGCGCCGCACCGGTCGCCGACTGGATCCGCGGCGCGCTGCCTGCCCGGTCACCGGCCGGCGCCGGGTGATGCGGGCGACCGCCCGAATCGTCGCCGAGGCCGACGGCGCGGGCGGCACCCGGCTGGCGGTGTTGCGGGGGGAATCGCCACTGCTGCCCCGGCGCACCGGCCCGCACGAGGTGCACCTCGTGGGCGGGGCGGCCGGGCCGCTCGGCGGGGACCGCCTGCGGGTCGACGTCGAGGTGGGGCCGGGGGCGAGGCTGTGCGTGCGGACGGTGGCGGCCTCGCTGGCGCTGCCCGGCGCGCGCGGCGGGGAGTCGCGGTTCGAGGTCACCGCCCGGGTCGGGGCCGGCGGCCGGTTGCGTTGGCTGCCGGAGCCGCTCATCGCGGCGGCCGGTTGCCAGCACGCCGCCCTCAGCACGGTGGACGTCGCGGCCGGCGGCTGGCTGTGCTGGCGCGAGGAACTGGTCTGCGGGCGGCACGGCGAGCGCCCCGGCGACGCCCGCCTGGCCACCACCGTGCGCTACGCCGGCCGGACGCTCTACCGGCAGGACCTCGCGGTCGGGCCGGCCGCACCCGGCTGGGCCGGTCCGGCGGTGCTGGGCGGCGCGCGGGCGACCGGTTCGCTGCTGATCGTCGAC